>NZ_PSQF01000002.1:0-154964 GCF_003324125.1 Subdoligranulum sp. APC924/74
ATTTCTGGTGAACAGTCTCGAAGTAACGTCTGTTCTAAAAGATTCTCCGCATAACTTTTTTCTGCGCATAACAAGCCTTATGTTGAGCTCAACATAATGCCTTAAACCTGCATAGCTTCTTTGAGGGCAAGGGCGTGGAGTTCCGGCTGTTCCAGTTCGACAATTTCAACCCGGACGCGCCGGTGGGCAAAAAAGGCGGCCTGCATGCGGGGCAGCTTAAGGCATATGTTCAGCTTTGCCTGGCGATGAACTACCGCGCGCTGCATACCCGCGCAGCCAAGTACCAGCCTTTGCAGAGCGATAACCAGCGCTACACCATGCGCTGCTGGCTGCTGCGCCTGGGCTTCATCGGGGATGAATTTGCCACCGCCCGTGGGGTGTTCACAAACCGGCTTTCCGGCGATACGGCATGGCGCAATGGCCGCCCTAGCCAGGCTGCGGTGGCCGCGGTTGCGTAACCCCACAAAACTGAACAAAGGCAAGGGGCTAAGATTGTACACCTTAGCCCCTTGCACTATGGGCACACCAGAGTTAATATACACACGTTCCAAGGAAAATGAACGGAGGTAAATAGAGATGAACGCTCGTTATATGATGTATGTAGATGATGTTTTGCTCGGTGGTTTTGATGACTCCAGGGATTATAGAAAGGCAGCCCGCTATCTGCTTTCTACTCTCCAGAAACCGGTGTTCGTGGTGAACGTGCGTAAAGGGGTGCAGGTCAGATTTAATCTGGACGGAACCTACACCCAAATGTGGCAGGGAGGCGAAACCCTCCCGGCCATTGATTGAGCCGAAACGCCCACCTGGGCGTCCGTCGGGGCCAGCCGCCCGGCGCTGATGATGGCAGGCTGCAATGAAAGGATGGTTTTGAAATGTTAGTTGTTTTTCATGTTGACGAGGAAGGCGTCGTCTCTCGTGACCGGTGCTACCGCGCTATCTATTTCCAGGCGGATAAGCAGCTCCCAGGTGGTGGCCGCAAGGTCCGCCGTGACTTCTGGGCATCCTCGGTGCGCGAGGCCCAGACCCTAGCTCAGGAGTATGTGGATAAAAACCACTGCGCCATGAAGCTGCTGTCTGTCCATGAAAAGACCTCAAAAGGAGGATGCTGAAAATGAAATACTATCTTGCTTATGGTTCTAATCTGAACCTTATCCAGATGTTCCACCGCTGCCCGCACGCCCGCGTCATCGGGCACACGTCCCTGTCTGATATGCGGCTGGTGTTTCGCGGCTCGAAAACCGGCAGCTACCTGACGGTCGAGCCGGACGAAGCTGCCAGTGTTCCCTGCGGGGTGTTCGCCATCCAGGATGATGACGAGCTGGCGCTCGACCACTATGAAGGCTACCCGGTGTTTTACCAGAAGCAAACGCTGCACGTCCCGGAGGTCATGGCTGTCGGCACGAAGGAAGTCGTGCTGCGGGACATCGACGCCATGATCTACACAATGCCCACCGATCACCGTCTGGGGCTTCCCTCTACGTACTACTGGAAGGTCTGCAAGCAGGGCTACCGTGATTTTCACTTTGCCCTGCGCCATCTGGAAAAGGCCCTATTTGACAGCCGTGCGGGGATGGCGTAAGCTGTAACTAGGAGGTGTGTAACTATGGCAGTTTTTGACCGTATCAAGGGCGCACTGTACGGCGTGGCTGTTGGTGATGCACTCGGTGGGCCTCTGGAGTTCATGTCCCGCGAGGCTGTCCACAGGGCTTATCCTGACGGGCTGCGTGACATGGTTGGCGGTGGTTGGCTGAACTTGAAACCCGGCGAAACCACCGACGATACTGCAATGGCCCTTTGCGTGGCGGAAGGAATTGCTGCGGCAGAAACTGCCGCAAAGGATGGCAGCGCAAGCGATGATGAACTCACCCATCAGATTGGGGAGCGCTTCATCGGATGGCTGCGCAGCGATCCGCCGGATGTGGGTGCGACCTGCCGGAGCGCTATCCTCCGTGCAGACCGCAATTTGTCGAAGGGGTTAAAGCCCGCTCAGGCATGGCTGCGGGCGGCAGAATCCCTCGGCCCTAACCAGGAGGGCAACGGAGCCTTGATGCGCTGCGTATACCCCGGGCTGTGGTATCCGGACAGTGAATCCGCCGTCCATGCAGCGAGACTGCAAGCTCACCTGACCCATTCCGGACCGCAGAGCGCGGCTATCTGTGCGTGGTATGCTATGATCATCTGGATGTACACTTGTGGGGCCTTTGAACCGCTGCTATCCGATTGCCCGGTAGCTGCGGATCCCGTGTCCCGCGATTGGTCGCCCTCCGGCTATGTTGTGGATACGATGCGCGCGGTCATCCTGGCGATGCAGGAACCGACTTTTGAGCAAACTCTTGTCACTGCGGTAAATTTTGGTGGCGACGCTGATACCGTGGGGGCCATTGCTGGCGGTCTAGCAGGCGCAAAGTACGGCTTCAAAGCCATTCCTAAGCGATGGGTAGCTGCGCTTGACCCGGCACTGCATGCCGAACTGGACAAGCTGGCCAAGCTGGCCTATAGCAACCGAAAATAACAAACAAGGCCCGGAGCTTTATAGCTCCGGGCCTTTGTGCCGCGTGTAAATCAGTAGTCCCTAAATGGACACTGCTTGCAGATTTCCTGCCAGCCTTGTTTGTGTTTGAAGCGCTCCGGGATGGCCGCTTCATTGTTTCCCTGGTTTTCCATGCAATCGACAGGATCTATCCATGTGTCCACGAGGGGGCACTTAACGCGCACCGCGACACCGAATTCGTCGGGCTCATATTCAATATTCCCTAAATAAGCCATTTTGTTCAAGTGCCTCCATTAGTGCTTGTGTACTGGCATCGTATTCGGCTTTGCCATACGCTGTTCGTATTTCTTTCTTTAGCAGGTCTACGTAAGCTACACCGTTTTGGCTGTAGTAACGCTCGAAGCGCCCGTTCCATACCGTAACCGAGATCGCGGCCTGTTGAATGAACTCTTTAGCCTGTGCTTCGCTTATGTGGTGCTGCCTCTCCTGATTGACATGGGTGTCGTCAAATGAAAGCTCTGCCAAGTCCAGCTCTTTGGGTGTCAGATGAATCTGTGCTTTTTGTGGCAGATTTCCTGCGGTTCGCAAATTTTCTATCAGTATAGCATTATTTTGTTCGGCCTGCAAGCGCCTTGCTGCCCACACAGCGCTGCTGGCCTCGCTGCGTCCGAAGCCGGGCACGGTCTCCCGCAGCTGCTGCTTGTGTCGCCCGGTTTGCTGCAGGAAGTCCGCCAGCCTGCCCCTGGCGGCGGCCAGGCGGCCCGCTGCGGCGCTTTGCAGGTCAGCCTGATTAGTTTCCTTGGCGAGGACGTACTCGCGCTTCCAGCGCCGGATCTGGCGCTCCAGGGCGCGCTGGCGTCGGTCAGCTTGCTCCTCGGTCAGCAGCTGGCCGTTGTACGGGAACTTCGGGCGGTTGTATTCGTCCAGCGTCTCCTGGGTGTATGCAGGCTTGCTGACCCCCGGCCAGAACGGGTGCCAGTTGTGACGGCAGTTGGCCCCTGCAAAACCGCGCACGTCGCCGTAGCCGATGTCGTCCAGCGTCAGATAGCCGGGTTGGCCGGAAAGGCTGACCAGCTTACCCTGCCACCAGCTGTGGTTGGTGAAGTCAGCCTTGCCGTCGCCTGTTCGAGCACCGCCGTGGGCAGTCAGCTCCATGACGTCCACGTCCATGCTCTCTGCGTTATGCTGACTGATATCCATGGCGGTCTGGTTGATGCCCGTGCGCATGGCGCGAAGCACTACGGTCTCTAGCTTATCCGTGTGACCGCTGGGGTAGGTGATCGCATCAACCCCAGAAGCCGCAAGCTCCTTGATGCTCCGGCGGACGACCTGGTCATAGCTGAACGCGCCGCTGGCTACGCTCAGATGCCCCTGATCGAGAAGCCGGCCCAGCTGTTCCTGTACAGCAACCGGTAGGTTATGGTTTCCCATTAGGGCGCGTGTCTGGGTCAGGTTGTACAGCGTATTCATGGTGCGGCGGTATCCGCTCTGCGCCAGCTGCTGGGCCACGGCGCTTGTGCCGATGCCCTCCGGCTCTGGCTGCCATGCGGCGCGGTAGAAGCGGTTGTCCTGCTCCTCGGCTTCCAGCATGGCCTGGGCGAAAATGGCAGCTACCTGGGGTGCTGCGTCCGCCATGAGCTGCTCCATGCGCTCTGCCAGGTGTTTGCGGCTGGCACCGAGAGCCTGTGCTCGCTCGGCCTGCCACTGGGCCCCCTCGGTCATGTAGTTGGCATTGGCAATTCGGCGTGCTATGTCCAGGAGGATGCCCAGCTCCAGGTCGTCAAACGCTGCCGCGCACCGCTGGGCGTAATCCTCGACCTGCTCTGGCCTCAGCAAGGCTCCACACGGTGCTTGCCGCCCTCGATGGTAATCTTATACCCTAACCACCGTAAAGCGTCGCACGCGCCCTCATAGCGGCCCCAGGCGGTCATGCTGCGGGCAACCCCCGCATTCAGTCGGAGCTCATCGAGCTTTTCCGCTGCTCTTTTTGCCGGAGCTGGATTTTTGGTCGTTTTGGCTGCTGCCATTGGTAAGCACCCCCTGTAAAATGTCGGTCGCCATGGATTCCTGCTGAATGGCGGCAATGGCCTGCTGCGCAGTGGCTTCATCCTCGCCATAGAAATGCTGGCGGTATTCTACCTTGCTGCGCAGGCCGAGCTGGAGCTCTGACTGCCACTGCACCATTTCGGTCTGCCGATCGATGATGATGGAATCGTCCCACTTGAAAGAAATTTCAGGCGCACCTGCTCCGGCAGGCACGGTATCCAGCTGATCTGCCCAGAAGTCAAGGGCGGCAATCAACCCACGCAGTGCGTCCTCCAGCGCGGCCTGAATATCGCTGACGGTCGCGTACAGCTTTTGGCGGCTGCTGATGATTTCGGTTGCGGTCTTTTCGGTCTCGGCGACTTGGGAGAGAACGCCGAAGCTCAAGCCGCATTTACTCTCAACATGCCGCAGATACTGGTTCAGGCCACTCAGATAGTTGCCATCGCGCAGGCTGGGGGCGAAAATCTGGTAAAAGGTTCCGCCGTCTGCAATGCCCGTGTTGATGTTCATGCCGCGGAACAAACGCTGGGCATGTTCCGGAGCGCGTTCGTTGAGCGCCTGGGCGGGAACGCCAAAGCGGCGCAGGCTTTCTTCGTCGGAGATAGGGGCACCGTTTTCGCCGATGGGGACGAGGTAGTTTTCATCAACGTCTACACCAAGTTCGCCGCCCTCGTATTCCCAATCCAGGCGAGTGAACTGGACGTCGGCATCGATAATCTCCGGGATGCCTGGCGCAAAAATGGCCGCGCCCAGCTCATTGTTGGGATCCACTGTATTGACAATGGGTGTGACGAAATAACCGCAGGGCACTTTATCCAGCCCGGGCAGGTAGGCGATGGGTTCTACGTCTTTCCACTCTGGACGGGCATCCAGCCCGATGGCGGTGCCCAGCTCGTTGTGGGTGCTTCCCATAAAAGCCAGGTTGATAACCTGTACACAGGGGTATTCTGCCGCAGCCGCAACGTCGCGGGCTTCCAGGATGTCGCGCTCCTTGTCGTGGTAGTCCTCCGGGCCGAGCAGGACGTGCATCCACTCCAGGCGGTTGTACACGTTCTTGCTATCCTGAATGCGGTTGACGAATACCACTTCCGTCAGCTCGCCGTCGGTGTTGGTGCTGATCGGGTAGATGCTGTCGGCACTTACAAAGCTCACCCCGATGTCGTTTCCGGCCTGGTAGGGCTTCCAGGCGCCGCTGCCCAGGGCCAGGGCCACGGACAGGATTCTGCGCCTGCGGGGGCTCATGACCTTTTGCATTTTGCGGTTGATCCAGTCCGCGCGCTGGCTGCCCTGGACGTTGATTTCCAGCTCCAGCGTGGTAAGCCGGGCAAGCTCTGTACAGATTGCAGCAGGCAGGCCCAGGGCTTTGGTATCCGGGTTCCGGTCGCAGGCTTCTCCCTTGATGGCCACGCGGTACCAGTTCTCGATGGCGGCCTGCTGCTTGTCGGTCATGAGGGTCTGCACGCCGAGCTCTTGTTCAATCTGGTTAAAGTCAATCATGCGTTTCGCACTCCTCGTTTCTGCCATATCGGTTCCATGGCGTAGCGTACCATGTCGATGCTGTGGTTGTCCGCGTCGATGTAGGTGTTTTGGACTTCCTGGGTTTTCTTATCGATGGGATACTCGTACTCGCTGAATTCCCGCGCGGTATGCGGGCAGCGCACGGGGTCAATGACAATTTTGGCGCGGCTTTGCAGCCATTTCATGCCGTCCGTTACGCTGGTACCGCCATGGGCGCTGTACTTATGGCAGCCGCGCAGACCGCGAAAGCCCAGGTCCCGCAGGGTTGCAATGCTTTTGTTGCCTGCGCTGTCAGCAATGATTTCCTTGTTCTTCCACGGTTCCAGAACGCGGGCCAGGTCTTCATCCTTTTCGCGGGTGGCGCGGTGCTCGGCAAAAATGTACAGGGTCCGCTTGGGGCTGCTGTAGGCCATCTCGCCGAAGTGGTTCGGGTCCGGGTACCAGCCCCAGTCCAGGCCGCAGTAGGTCCGGTCAAACTGCGAGATTTCTTCGCGCGAAATTTCCCGGATTTCCAGGTTATCAAATACCTGTGTGCCGCACCCAACCACCTCGCCCAGGTATTCATGCGCGTAGGCGATGGGGTCCCGCTGTTTTAGGACCTCGGCTTCGTCAAAGAACTTCGGACCCAGCCAGTCTGCGGGGGTGGTCAGGTAGGTGGTATGATGCCGGAACTGCCGGGGCTTGGGCTCCCGCTTGTAGCGGTTGACCCAATGGCGGGCCATAGCAGGGGAGTTGAAGGTCTTGAAAGCAAAGGCGAAGGGGCCGCCGCGGAATACAGACTGTTCGACGTTTCGGATTTCTTCCTCTCCGTCGTACTGGTCGAATTCCTCAAAGTGGGCCACGCCAAAGTAGCCAAACGGTGCGGCCAGGGATTTCAGCTTGCCGGGGTCGTCCAGGCCGTAGAACTGGATGGTCTGCCCGGTGGGCAGGTACTCCAGGGTGTAGGGCTTCTTGGTCTGCTTCCAGAGGTGGCGGATGCCCATGCGGTCAATGACGCGGTTGTATTCCGGCCAGACGGAGGTCACGATGGTGTTGGCAACCTTACGCAGGACGATGCCGTGGATGTCCGGCACCCGCATAATGAGCAGGATGTGCTCGGTTGCGGCAAAGGTGGACTTGAGCGAACCACGCCCACCGTCGCCTAGGTACTCGGTGTAATTGCCACTCCATACCGCAGTGTGGGCAGCGTAGTACTCAGGAATGATCAGGCTGGTCAGCCGTACCTCCGGATTGCTGCTGATCGGCAGTGTCCGGCGGTTTCGTTGCTGGTATGTCATCGATGAATACCACCTTTCCGCTCATGCCCCGCAGCTCTGGGTGCTCACTCCAGCGATCAGGGCACTTATTTTTGAGATAAAAACAGATCGCGCCCAGGTCGCCCTTGGATGCTTTCTGAAAAAGCGCGTTCTCCACGATGGCGATGGAGGCTTCCCGACCATTGTTGAACGCAACCCCGATGGTAGCCGGGTACTTGGCAATCCAGCGCCGCAGGGTTCGTGGGGCGATGGGCACGCCGCGCAGACGTTCCATATTGGTGCAGATTTCTTCCTGCGATAACCCCTGCTGCGCCCAGCTCTGGAGGAGCAGAAGGCCCGTGGGGTCAGTCCAGTCCTCGGCCTTTGGGCGTTTTTTCGGCAATGCTCACACCTCCTCCGTAGCGGCGTTCTGTGGGGTCTTAGTGTTTCTGCGGGTAACTTGTCGCATCAGTTCAGTTTGACCGCCTCACGGCCCGTGAACTGCTGCCAGCGGTCGATGATGACGTCGGCGTACTGCGGGTCAAACTCCATCGTAAAGCAGCGGCGGTTCATCTGCTCGCAGGCGATCAGCGTGCTGCCACTGCCGCCGAACAAGTCCAGAACGATTTGTCCCGGCTTGGAGCTGTTCTTGATGAGGTGGCCGACCAGGGGCACCGGCTTCATGGTGGGGTGCTCTTTGTTGGCGGCGGGCTTGTCGTAGCGCAGCACGGTCGTCTGCTCCTTTTGCAGGTATTCCTGCACACGTGTGGCCCATGCCAGCAGATCCTCTTTCTTCATCTTCTTGAGGTCCTCCGGCTTGGCGTCATCAATGACAGTGGTGTTGGTGCGGTCGTTGATGAAGTAATGGCCTGCACCCGGCTTCCAGCCATACAGGCAGGGTTCGTGCTGGTACTGGTAGTCGGCGCGGCCCAGCACCAGGCTGTTCTTGACCCAGATCAGGCAGCCGTGCAGCTCCCAGCCTGCCTCCCGGAACATGGCACGGAAGGCTTCGCCCTCGGTGTCTGCGTGGAAGATGTACGCGGCTGCGCCGGTGCGGCAGGCATCGTAAGCGCAGCAATATGCCTGGAGCAGAAATTGCCGGAACTGGCTTTCGTCCATACTGTCGTTCTGGATTTTCTTGCCGTTGCTGCCCTCGTAGTCCACGTTGTAGGGCGGGTCGGTGACCAGCAGATCCGCCTGTTCGCTGCCCATGAGCGCGTTGACGTACCGAGGGTCGGTGCTGTCGCCGACCATCAGGCGGTGGTTGCCCAGCTGCCAGATGTCGCCAACGCGGCAGGTGGGCTCCTCCGGCAGCTCCATGTCGTAGTCGTCATCCTCGGCGTCACCGTCCACCTGCTGTACAGCAACGTTCAGGCCAAAATCGGCGAAGTCATAGTCCAGGCCCTGGATTTCTGCGTTCAGCAGGGGAATGTCCCAGACCGCTACCTCACCGGTGGAATTGTCGGCCACGCGGTATGCCTTGACCTGGTCAGGGGTAAGGTTGGCCGCCACCACGACCGGAACCTCTTTCAGCTTGAGCATCTTGGCGGCCTTGTAGCGGGTGTGCCCGACGATGATCACGCCGTCCTTGTCCACTACGATAGGCTGCTGAAAGCCAAATTCTTTGATGCTGTTGGCTACCGGCTTGACTGCCGCGGTGTTGTTGCGCGGGTTGTTCTTGTAGGGGTGTACGTCACCAATTTTCCAGGTTTGAACTTCCATGTTTTGTCCTCCGCTTATAGGTTCTCCCTCTATCGTACCATGGTTTCAAGCATCAAATGTGACGGGATTTTTGGGCATAAAAAAGCGGCCCCGTGGGAAAGGGAGGCCGAAAACCACGGGGCCATAAAACGGAGGTGCAGGGCGCAAAAATGAAAAATCACCCGGCGGTATAATCATACCATCCGGGTGAGTGGAGAATGTGACAGGTTTATTTGGTTTTCTTCTTAGCCTTTGCGGCGGGCTTCTTTTTCTTGGTTTTGGAGCCGAACAAATCCGGGTACAGCTTGGCAAGATCTGCTTTGCTGGGGCCCTCGCCCTTCATCCGCACGTTAGCTTCGAACTCTGCACGGGTAGGTTTGTGGTTCATTCTTCATCCTCCTGCTTGTTGAAAAGCTGCGCACAGGCCTCCTCATAGGGGAGGTTGCGACGACGTACACGCTCGCTGAATTCGGGAATGTCAGAGAGCGTCATCCCCGGTTGGCTCATTTTCTGGTTGCAAATGTCGATAATCTGCATGTCTGTCAGCGAGCGGAAGTAACGCTCCTGCCCCTCTTGGGTTTTGGCGATTTCGTCTTCTGTCATCCCTTGTGCGCTCAGCGCTTTCAGGCGAGAAAGCAAATCATTATCGCTGATTTCGCAAAGAGGTCTATACAAATCCATTACTTTTTCCTCCGTAGGTTTTCTTCAACGTCAAGGTAGACAACCGTGGCACCGTGGTTGTTCTTGGTCCAGGTGGCTTTTTTAATGCTGAATCCTCGACGATTGATCGAGGAGGGCAGTAAAACCTCATGCTCACTAGAAATCTTTGACAGATGTCTGAAAGGCACACCAGAAATGTTTTTGCCCGGAGCCTCGCGGAGAATGACGGAGATGAAATCGCCGTAGTTTGCAGTTAAACCTGAAAATTCACGGGCTACCTCTGGGTTGCTGGACATACTGGTGACGCCCTTTTCGGTCCAGGTGCCATTTGATATTAGGTTCTTTAGGGCTTTTTCGCCGTTGCCCCATTTAACTCCACGGTAAATTGCGCCCTTGTAGATAGGGGCGTTCTTTCCGCTCAGCACCCGGTCAATGAGCTCGATTTCTCTCGCTACTTTTGGGCTGTTGTCGGGGTTGTTGTTATGAATTGCGTGGAAGCCCAGCTCTGAGTAATGCTCCAGCGCTTTAACCGCTGCTGTCTGTTCTGCATCGGTCAGTCCGGGGCAGGCCATTCTTACCCAGGCGCGTTTTTGTTTACCTGTCAGCTCGTGGTCGGCAATGTGGGTGGTTGTTTCCGGGTGGTTCCGCAGTGCGGCTTCCTCCGCTTGCGTTGCGGTAGCCGCCCGCATGCCCTGCTGTGCTCCCAGTGACCCTCTGCCCATGATCGACCCTCCCAGTTAGTTACTGGGTTCATCGTATCATGGTTTTTAGGGGCAAATGTGACAGGTTTATCCGAGCTCTTTGGTGAATGCCTGGTACTCGCGCTCGCCGTAGCAGTAGACGCGGATATCAGTCAGGTTTTTGGTTGGAAAACTGCGCAGGGTATCCGCTGCAATCTTCACTGCTTCATTCAGCGGGTAGCCGTAGATGCCAGTACTGATGGAGCAGAATCCGATGCTGCGCAGGCCCAGTTCTTCTGCCCGTTTCAGGCAGCTGCGATAGGCGCTGCGTAGGAGTTCTGCGTCTTTCGTTGTGCCTGAATAAATCGGGCCGACCGTGTGAATGACGTACTTGGCTTTGAGCCGGAACCCTGGGGTGACGACGGCCTGCCCGGTGGGGCACCCGCCGATGCGGTCGCAGGCGCGCTGCATGTCATCCCAGCCTGCCTCGGTGAAAATGGCACCGCATACCCCGTTGCCGCCAACCAGCTGCGCGTTGGCGGCGTTCACGATGGCGTCGGTGTCGGCGTAGACTACGCTACCGCGCAGGACGCTGATTTTTGCCATGTGCTTCACTTCGCTTTCTTTGGGAACCGCTGCGGGTTCACCAGACTGGCTTCACTATACCACGTTCTGGCGGACAAGTCAATCTTGCGCACAGTTACGTCTGTTTTTATCCGCCTGCGCCAGCTTCCCGGCGTACTGCTTGGTCAGGAACCTCGCACCCATCATCGTGTGCGGGAAGTTCTTGTACTGGATGCCTGCGTCCTTGCACACCTGCTCGATGTCTGGTGTGAGCTTGCCATACACCAGCAGGCCGGTGGGCTGCTTCTGGTGGAAAAGCTCGCGTACACCATCCATGAAGTAGCCGTACAGCTCCCGGCCCTTGACGCAGCCTACCGTGCTGATTGCCACGGTGCTGTGCTCCGGCAGTCCCTCAAAGGTCCAGGCAAAGCTTGCTTTGTCTGCCCAGCTGGCACTGGGGATCACGTTCAGCCCGCGTGCCTGCCACCAGGCCCCCAGCAGCTGGTTGCGGTAGTGGTTCCATTTCTGGAGTGGCTCCGGGAAATCCAGGTACATGGAGAAGTCCGGCTCGACCACGAAGGCGAATTGCTCCAGCAGTTCCAGGTACACCTCCGGCTTTGTCCAGATCCGTTCAAACTGGTAATCGTCACTGTAAAAGTGCAGGCCCTGGGCTTCCCGGAAGTCGCAGCTGAGTGCGTCCTTAAACCGCACCATGGTATCCACGCCCTCCGGCCATGGGGCCGCCTGCATCTTGGCAAATCCGCCCGGTGTGAGCTCGACCTCCGGCAGCAGGTGCCAGTTCACCAGCGTGGCGGTCCTGAACCGCCCGTTGTCCTTGCCTCCGTTTGCCATGAGTGCTCTCCTCCGTAAATCTCAAAGCACCCGGCAGGTTACGCACCGTTGGTAGGCTCGCCGGGTTTCGTTATCAAAACGCCCGGCGGTTGCGCATCGTTGAGAGGCTGCCGGGAGAGTGGCCCGCCATGGTACGCTTGGGGGAGTGGGGAGTGCTCTGCCAGAGACGTGGTCGGACCTATGGTTCTATTGTATCATGATTTTCGCGGGCAAATGTGACAGAGTTCAGCCCTCTGTGGGCAATCTGGCAGACCGTGTTCGGCGTGTTGTCTCCGCCGATGATGAGGGCTACCTGCACCCAGCTGCGCTTGCCAGGCCCCAGAAAAGCGCAGCGGAGGACCCGCTGGGTGAGCGGATCCTCTATGCTATCAATGATTTGGCGGCGACGCGCTCGGCTTAACCGCCGGAACTGGCGTATTGTCATGCGTCCTCTCCTCCATGCGTATGATCCATGTAGATTTTCGGTTCGTCGTCCTCTTCCAGGTGGGCAGCAGCTTTCCCGGCGCAGACCCCGGCGGTGTAGGCGGCAGACAGCAGCGCAGCCAGAATGGCGCTGCCGATGATCGAGAGCAGGATATCCATCAATCACCACCACCTTTCTCTGCGGGTGCGTTGCTCGGGCGACGCGCCTCCTCTGCCAGAGCCTTGATGCCCTGAATCAACCCCTGCTGGCAGGCGCTCTTGCGCTCCAGCGCTCTGGCTACCAATTCATCCGCACCGTTCTTGACCAGCAGCCGATGGATGATGACGGGGTGCTGCTGCCCCTGTCTGTACAGCCGCGCGTTGCCCTGCTCGTACAGTTCCAGGTTCCACGGCAGGCTGTACCAGATCAGGTGGTGCCCACCTGCCTGGAGGTTCAGCCCGTAGGCGCAGCTGGCAGGCTGGGCCAGCAGGATGTCCAGTTCGCCGCGGTTCCAGGCATCAGCTTCCTCACGGCCTGCCAGCACGGCAAATCTGAGGCTCCTCTCGCGCGTTTTCAGCTCTGACTGTAAAAGTTCCCGGTCAAAGTCAAAACCGTAAAAAACGAGGGCTTTCTGCCCGTCCAGCGCGTCGATGAGCTCCATGAAGGCATCCAGCTTGCAGTGGTTCAGCTGGTGGACCTGCTTTTCCGCGTCATACATTGCGCCGTTGCACAACTGGAGCAGCTTGCCGGTCAGGGTGGCCGCCTGCATCGCGGTGATGGTTTCGCTGTTCACTTCCAGCAGCTTGGCGGTCTGCATCTCCTGGTAGGTCTGCCAGTCCTTGTCGGGGAAGACCACCGGGATATCCTCAATGATTTTGTCCGGCAGGTGCAGGTGGTCAGCTGCCTGGATGCTGATTGCAATGTCCGCCAGCTTTGCCTGGATGACCTCCTCGGCACCTTTGCGGGGCCGCCAGCTGTACACCTGCATCCCGTTGCGCTTGTCCGGCTGAAAGTAATTGTCCCGGTACTGGGTGAAGCGCTGGCCTAGCCGCTGTCCCTGGTCCAGCAAGTACACCTGCGCCCACAAGTCCATGTAGTCTTTCGGCGCGGGGGTGCCAGTGAGCTCCACCACCCGGTGGATGAATGGCCGAACCTTGCGCAGGGCTTTGAACCGCTGCGTGCTGTGGTGCTTGAAGCTCGACGCTTCATCCAGGACTACCATGTCAAAGGGCCATCGCCTGCCGTAGCGCGTCGCCAGCCAGACGACGCTGTCCCGGTTGGTTATGTAGATGTCGGCTCTTTTTAACAAGGCCCGCTCGCGCTGCTGTGCTGTCCCCAGTACTGTGCTTGTCCGCAGCCATTGCAGGTGCTCCCATTTCTTGATTTCGTCCTGCCAGGTTGCTTCTGCCACTTTCTTGGGGGCAACAATCAGCACTTTGCTGACCTCGCCCAGTTGCAGCAGCGTGGCTATGGCGGTTAGGGTGACCACCGTCTTGCCCAGGCCCATTTCCAGCCAAAGCGCCACGCCGGGGCGCTCAATGACCGCGTTGATGCAGTCCTGCTGGTAAGGGTGGGGGATAAAGTTATTCACGCCGGCTGACCTCCTTTCCGGTGCGCAGCCTTGACAAATTGCCAAGGTACCGGGCCAGAGCTTTGGCATCCTCCGTGGTGTTGATTTCGCACCAGTGGAAATCCATTCGGTCCAGCTCTTTGCCCCAGAACTCTTGCAGGCTGCCATCCTTGATGTGCTTGCCGGGGGCCTTGAGCTCCGCAAAGGCAATCACCCCACCGGGCAGCAGGCAAATTCGGTCAGGCACCCCTGCTGTGCCTGGTGAAACGAATTTCAGGCACCATCCGCCTTGCTTCTTGATGGCATCCCGGAGCGCTCGCTCTATGACGTTTTCTCGCATGTGTTTTTCTTTCTCCCTCGGTATTTTGTCAACCGTGGCAACCAGTTTCCCTATTAGACCCTATACGTGTGTATACGCGGGTATAATCCTTCTTTAATTTATTATTTATATTTTATAGTAATATTTAGTTGACATAGTTGACATAGTAATATAAGAACGATAAATCGTAAAATTTGCGTCAACCGAGTGCGTCAACCGCGTCAACCATGTCAACCAACTTTTGACCCCTCCGCGTCAACCGACGGAATATGGATTTTTGTGCCATGCTTTCTGCCTGCCATAGGGGGCAAAGCGCTGTACTGTGTTGGTTTTCTCCCATTCTGGCAGGGCCTCCAGGCTGGCCGTGATGCGTCTTTGCTCCCGTGTGGTGATTCGTTCGATCCGACCGTTTAAGCATTCCTCCCAGATTTCTGCCACGCAGGTATAATCTCTCGGTGCCGTGTTGATCGAAGCCTTGTCCACGAGAGTACCTGCATACCACTGCTCACGCCTCTCGGCATTCCATCCGGTGCGCCAATCGACGGGCACCTTGGCTTCCAGAAAAGCCTGAATTTTGGCCTGCCAGGGGTCGGCTTCCATGTGTTCCTGTTGCACTTCCTGCGCCTGTTCGACCTGTTCGCCTTTAAAGTACAGCGGCTCGCCCTGCCGGTAAAGCTCGACTGCCTCCGCCCAGATCTGGTCCACGGCGGTCTGCGGCAGCCAGTGATCCTCGCCCAGAACCTTGATGTCGTACTCTGGGGTGTGCTTGTAGGTATCAATGGGCCAGAATCGGCGATTGCCCGTCGGGTCACGTAAAAATTCGATCTTGTTGCTGGTGCCAAAGAAAATGCACCGGCGTGGGTAATTGACTGTATTCCGGCCATAACTGGGGCGGTAGACGTCTTCGCGCTGGCTGATGAACTGCTTGGCGGCTTCGTTCTCGCTTTTGTCCAGCGCTGTCAGCTCGCCCAATTCGACCAGCCAAACCCCGCGGATGCTCTCTCTGGCGTCCTTGGTTCCGAAGCAAGTTAGACTGTCAGAGAACCATTTTTGCCCCAAATGGGCCACTAAAGTGCTTTTACCGATCCCTTGAGGGCCCGAAAAGATAACTACTTGGTCGTATTTTGCCCCTGGATGGAACGCTCTGGTCACGGCTGCGGCCAGGCATTTGCGGGCCACGGCGCGGGTGTAGGGGGTGTCCTCTGCGCCCAGGTAGTCAATGAACAAGGTTTCCACGCGGGGGATTCCATCCCAGCGCAGGTTGTTGAGGTAATCAACCACCGGGTCCCGAGCTGCCGCTGACGCTTCCAGCGCGATGGCGTCCGCAATCTTGGCCGTGCCGGTGAGATGGTGCACACTCTCAAAGTACCACCGCAGCCCGGCATCGTCGTTGTCCGTCCACCAGCGTTCCTCGGCGTTCTTGTCCCAGGGCAGGGGACCGGTGCATTTGCGTCTCTGGGCAAACAAATCATCCCAGACCTTGCCTGCCAGCAACGGGTCATTGTGGATCAGCAATCGCATGTTCTGGCTGGTGCAGAGCAGCTGGCCTTTGGCGTTTACCTCCAGCCTGCTGTGCCAATCCTCCGCCTCGTCATCTTCCACCGGCGTGAATCCCTCCATGGCATGTTGGAGATTTTCCTCGGATAGCGTGCCGTAGACGACCGGATCGTGCATGGCCAGTTCAGCCATAGCAGCGTAGCTGGGCAGCCGGGTCACGGGGGTATCCGGCTGCGCGTCGAGGTCTTGCTCGCCAAACAAATGGATACGGACCAGGTCCCAGGCATTAACCAGCTTGCCACCCGCGGGATCTGTGCTGTGGTGGCTGTACAGGAATTTGCCGTCATCGTACAGAATCGCGCCGCCGGTGGTGCTGCCTTTGGTGTAGGTGTACCGCCCGGAGGAGGCTTCGGCGTAGGTGTCCGGCAGAAACTTGTCCATCGCCGCAGGCACGTCGTAAACCCGGCAGAAAGCCCCCACCAGGCCTTGTTTCTGGGTGGGGTCGGCCTGCTTGCCGCCTGGCCGCTTTGGCGTGCGCTCAGAGGGGCACAGGGGCCAAGTGGCGGCATCGTGCCAGTCCGCGTAGGTAGCGAGCAGGGCATCCGCAGGCAACGCCTTGCCCTGGCTGGCGCCGAGAAAGACCGTTTCACTGTCACTGCTGGCGCTTGGCCAGTACATAAGGCGCTCAGCTTCAAAGGTTGTCGGGTCCAGTGTGCTCATCAGCGGGTCGATGGTCTGCGCCGCTGCTCTGGCAATGGGCTGGTATTCATCGGCGCTGACCGGGCGGTCGATGGGAATGATGACCCGGATGCGCGGGTGCTGCGGGCTGTGCTTGCGGGTGCTGTAGATCAGGTAGTCGCAGCCGAGCCCCGCCACGGTCTGGCACAGCTCCTCTGTGGTGCCACTGGGGGCGTTATCGATATCCAGGGTTACCATGCTGCGCGTCTGGCAGCAGCCGCGCTTGCGGCGGCCCTCTGCCAAGGCAGCGGCCACAAAGCCGCCGTTGTCCTTGAGCAGGTCCTGCTTGGAGCGGGGCATGGCCATGTACTCTGCATGGGTCTCGGTGCCCACGGTGCGGTGCCTGCGGGCCTCCTCGATGAACCGTGGCCAGGTCCAGTCCACCTGCTTCCATACTTTATCTGTTCGGCTTGTGCCGATGCTCAATCGCATGCTGTGTTCCTCCTATAACGGCTCTGTGGTCTCCGGTACGTCTACCCCTGCGTCGTCCAGCAATGTCTTGGCCCAGAGGTCCGCCAGCTGCTCCGTGCGGTAGGCTGCGAATTTCTCGGTAACTACTGGGATGGCGTCCTTGATCCGGCGCATGGTGCGCGGGGCTAGTCCGGTCTGCCAGCAGGCCAGCAAAACAATGTACAGGCACCGCGTGGCAATGTCCTGCCGTTCGCGTTCAACGGCTTTTTGGCCGATGGCCTCCAGTTCATCACGGGTTTTCCGGTTTACCGGGATATGTGCTTTCATCGTTGTTTTCCTCCCTTGCCAGCAGGCGCTGTTTCCAGCGACGAGTTTTTGCCCGGACCGTCTCTTCAATAGCAAAGGCTTGGCTTCCTTTGAGCTGGAGCTGTTCCACGGCAACCTGAACGTCTGCTATTTCTTCAAGAAGAGCGTTCCAGCATTCCTGCTCGGTCTTTGGGGTAGGGTTAACCCCGCGCAGCTTGCGGGCCAGTTTAAGGGCCGCCTGGGCCAGCTCGGCGGATTCCTCCGCCAGCTGTTCCAACACCGCGGCGGTGCCGATGGTTTCGACTATGTTCATGCGTCGTCCTCCTCGCCGGGCTTGGGTTCCGGCACATTGCGATATGCGTCGCTGGTGAAGTACAAATTGATCAAAGTCCAGATGTCACTTTCATGGAAGCCGCGCTTGCGTAACTCGTTGTAAAGGGCTGTAGCGATTCGTGCGAAGTCTTGCCAGGTCATTTGCCGTCCTCCTCGTAGGCCTCATACAGGAACGGGAAATCTTCAAAATGGGGCCAGGGTTTATCGGTATTATCCGGGTCAGTTGCAGCGTTCCAGCGCTCAATGGCCTGTGCCTTGGTGGTGCCCAGGTGTCCGGCCCGCCCGCAGCGGGTGCAGGCGACCAGGTATCCCTTGGTATGTACAGGGTGTACCCAGTTCAGCAAAGGGCCGGCTGTTTGGCCGCAGATGCAAGGATGGATTTCAGGAAGTTTCGTCATTTTACAGTTCCTCCCACTCGTAGCGGCCTTTGCCGGAGTTGCGCCACTGGCCCAGTCCGCGCTTGGTGCCGTAGTTCAGGCATTCGCGCACCATAGCTTCCAGGCCGGGATCCAGGCACTCAATCTCAAACTCTGCGGTGCTGCCTGCGGGCACGCTCTCACTCTTGGCGATGCTGACACGCTCGCCCTGCGGGGTGCTGGCCCGGAGCGGGCGCTCGCAGTAGCCCATCTTGAGGCCGTGAAGGTCGTAGGGAATCTCGCGGGGGTACACAAAAATCAGGCCGTCGATGGCTTTTTTGTAGGCTTTCAGGCCCGCGCAGGCCTTGCCGCCGGGGTACCCAGCCTTGCCAGCTGCCGCCAGCGCCTTGCAGGAATCCTTGAGCATTCCCTTGATCTGGTAGTCATAAATGAACGGTGTGCCATCCGCCTGCTTGGGAAATACTGTGATGCGGTCCTCGGCGTTCTGGGCCTTGATGTTGTCGATTTCCTCCGAGGTAAGGTCCGCCGTGGGGGCTTTGCTGGCGATGTAAGTGCCCATCAGGTCTTCGTTGCTGGGGCTGCTGCCCAGGGCTTCTTCCAACAATTTAATACGTACTTTCATTTTTATTTGTCTCCTTTTTTTTGTAAAATCGGTTGCTGTGCATTGCCCTTGCGGTTCGTAGCCGGGATTTTCAGTGCATTTCTAATAATGCTCTTGGCGGAGCAACGATTGGCTCAGCCATGCTTCGCCTATGCATGTCCGGGGCAGGCGTAGCTTTTCCGGTGCAGCTCATATCATCGCCACGCCACAGCGTCTCCATACTCTGCTATTCCAGTGCTTTGCACTGCACTTCTTCGCCACGGCTTTGCCCTGCTTCGCCTTTGCTATGCAGCCCTTGCCCTTGCCTTTCTGTGCCAATCCGGCGCGTTGCGGTGCCTGGGCAGGCGTGGCGTTTCCCATGCAAATCCTGGCATATCCATGCCTTAGCCGCACAGGGCTTTGCTTTTCCGGCGCGTTGCGGGTACAAGCATTGCCGCAGCTATGCTTCTCAAGGCGTATCCTCAGCTTCGCTGGTCCAAGCTTTTCCGGTGCGGAACGTCGCGCTGCTATTCCGGGGCATTTCATTGCTTTGCACTGCCCCGCTTTGCCCTCACTAAGCGAACGGTGCCAAAGCCATGTACTGCTTTGCCCACGCGCGGCGGGACCAGTCAAATCGTTGCGGTTCCGGCGCTTATCCGTTCGGCTCCTCCGGCGCTTATCCGCTCGGACCATTGCCTGCGCCGTTCAGTCCTTGGTGAAGAACTGTCCGACCCAGCCCTCTGCATTGAGGGGCAGGCCCTTTGCCCAGGGTGCAGGCTGGCTCATAATGGTTCGGATGCGTTGGAGATCAGCTTCCGGGTTTTCGGTGCCGTGTTCCACCACCACTTCATCGTGAATATGGAAGACTACCTTGTACCCAGCCGCTTTCAAGTTGTCGAGGGCAAACTCTAGGCAGTCCCGCCCTATGGCCTGTGTCAGGTTCTCGGTGAGCTTGCCTCCGTAGGTCTCGCTGTCCTGCCAGCCTGCATTGGTCTGTTCGCGGTAGTGGATGTGTCCGTCATCGGTGATGCGCGGGTCTGCGTAGTAGAGCTTTCTGCCGCTCGGCAGGCTCATGGTCAAGAAGGGGAAGGGGCAGGTCGTGCTAGCCTCCATGCGGAAGGTGACGCCAGGGATAGCCAGGCAGCCGCGTTTGCTGTTGATGACAAATTTAGCCGCGTGCTCCATGGTCCTCCAGAGCTGGACGATGCGCGGGTTCTGCTGCCGCCAGCGGGTGACCATGTCCTGTATTTCCTCATCGGGCAGATCCTTCAATGCGCCGCTGGTGTCCATCCGCCTCATGGCACCAACCCCTCCCTGGTATCCCAGGGCCAGGGTGGCTACCTTGCCGCGTTGCCGGTAGCTGTAGTTCGGATTGCCTTTGACGATGGTTTCCACCGGAATACCGAACATTTTTGCTGCTGTGGTTTCGTAAATTTTGCCCGTGGTTCTGAACACATCCAGCACCCATTCTTCCCTGGCCTCCCAGGCAATGAGCCGGGCTTCGATGGCGGAGAAGTCTGCGTCGATGAATACCTTGCCCGGCTCTGGAATCAGTGCGGTGCGGATCATCTGGCTCAATACGTCGCTGACGTCGCCGTAGATCATCTCCAGCGCGGTCAGGTTTTTGGCCTTGATGAGCTCGCGCACTTCATCCTGGTGCTTGAGGTAAGTCCGGGGCAGGTTTTGCACTTGGAGCAGTCTGCCTGCCCAGCGCCCTGTCCGGGTGGCGCCGTAGAACTGCAGCGTTCCTCGAATGCGCCCATCGGGGCCTGTGGCCGTCTGGATTGCATCATATTTCTTGAGGGAGGATTTCCCCAGGGCTTGTCGAAGCTCCAAAACCCGGCGCACGTTCGCGGGCTGGGGGGCTTTCAGGGCTTCGGCCACTGTAGCTTTTTGCAGGTCTGGCAGCTTTGCGCCGTTGCCTTCCAGCCAGCCCAGGAGCTGCGCGGGGCTGTTGGGATTGCCCAGGTTGGTGATCTGCTTGGCTTCCTGGTACAGCTCTGAGCCATACTGGGCACCGCACCAAAGTGCGCCGCTGGTCAGCTCATGGTCGGTGGCAATCCCGCGGCTGTTCATCCGCACGTCGTCCCGCCACTGCCGCCAGATGAAATCCGGCACCTTGAAAGGCTCCAGTAGGTGGTCGATGTGTCTTTCGGTCTCAACGTCGCGGATGTTATACTGCCTGAAAATCTGCCACTTGTCGGGGTTGTGCCACGGCTGGTTGCGGGTGCGGCCACCGTTGGCCTTGGTCGGCTTGCAGGGGCAGCAGAAGTAGCGAATCAGAGCCTTGCCCTCCCGCATTTTGGCTTTATCGTCGGGCAGCTGGAGGGCCTTGCCAGCGTCTTTCAGGCTGGCGGGCAGGCCGCAGTACATGGCGTGAACCATGCTGTCTTCCCACTGTTCCAGCCAATCTTCACGCTGCTGTTGGGTCAGGTGGAAGTATTCGCTAAGGCACCACCATTCAAAGGCGGCGTTCCAGGCTCGCTTGGTGTAGCGCGGGTCAAAGAATATGTTCTGGAGATTTTTCAGCTCGAACCAGCTTTCCGCGTAGGCGGGGTCGTAAATCCGCACCTTGCCATCGTCCACGGCAAGGCCGCAAAGCAGAATTTCAAAGTCCGGGTCCTGGGCGTAGCGGTATGCGCCTACCTTGCCGATGTCCTGAGGACTATAGGTCTCCAAGTCAATCGTAAGTATCATACTTGCCTCCGTGCCGGGTATTAGCCCAGCATGTCCTCAACCTCCGGGGAGAGCGGCTCGAAACCGTCCGTGCCAGTGTCGCCGCCCAGGCGCGGGCCATCCTTGGTTTTCTGGATAGCTACCAGACCCGCCGAGATGCCCTTGCCGCCTTTGGGGTTGTTGTAGGCATAAATGCTCACCTTGACGTTGGCGTAGCAGCCGCTGTACACTTCGTCGCGGTCCATGACCGGGTTGCAGCGGGCATCGATGATCTTAGGCGGGTGGTCGGCATTGGCCTTGGCGTTGAGGAAGTAGCAGCCAGCGTAGTTGGAATCGCCGCCCTTGGTCGGATCAGTGTCGCCATCGCGGAGCAGGGGGTGCGCGTAGCTGGCGGGCTTCTTGCCACCCCACTTGGTTGTGATTGCCTCGCTCTCGATCTTGGTCATCAGCTTCTGGAGGCGCTGGATGGTGGCAGTGTCCGTCTTGGGGATCAGCAGGCAGCAGCTGTACTGCATCTTGTCGCCCTCCATGCTCTGGCGGGCTTCCCAAATGTTGGCGTAGCTCAGGCGGCAGGGGAGAATAATTTCGTTCGAGTTCATGGTGTTTTGTCCTTTCTTTCTTTTCATTCGTTGGCGGGGGTGAATCCTTCAGCGGCATCATAGGCGGGCCGATTATCGCTCTCCGGGGCCAGTGTGGGCTTGCCTTTGGGCTTCTCCACCCAGTTGCCACAGACCTCTGCAAAACGTTTCCTGCCCAGCAGCCTCTCGGCTGCCGTCAGGCTGATGGGACTGCGCTCGTACAGCATGGCCTCGCTGATGCCATCGGCCTCGATGGCCTTGAATGCGGCATCCTGGTCGGTGAACCGGCGGGTGCTGCGTCCCTCGACCAGCTTCCAGCCAGGGACTGCGTGTCCCTGCTGCAGCTGCTTTTGGGCATACTCCTCCAGACATTTCACATACTCCGCAATACCCTGTGCCGCGATCAGCCACATTCCGACTTCCTCATCAGTCAGCAGACGCGGGTCTCTGGCCTCGGGGGTCTGGGTCATGAAGTCAGCCAGCGGGCCGTACTTGTCCCTCCATGCCCGGCATTGTGCCTTCGCCCGGCACCAGCGGCATTGCTTCTCGCCGGGGTTCAGCTCTCCCTTGCCCTCCCACGCCAGCTTAGCCGTTGGTCGCAGGGTGTTCTCGGCCCAGTCGAGCAAGCTTTCCGCGCTGGTCTCCCAGGTCTCTGGCTCGCTCTGGATGCGAGGCTGTACGATGGTCATGCGCACGGTCTGAATGTCATCGGTGCTCTGGAAGAGCTGCCATGCCCCCAGGGCGTACAGCATCATCTGGGTGTTTTCCACCGGGCTGACCGGAACCCCTGCGCCGTACTTGAAATCCACTACATGGAGCAGGCCGTCGCCGATCAGCAGGCAGTCGCAGGTGCCGAAGCACTCCGGGACCCAGCGGGTCATCTTGACGTGCTGTTCTACACATACCGTGGGTGTGTGGGGGAAGCCAACCCAGAGGGTGTGGATGAAGTCCGCGTACAGTTCCGCGGTGTTTTTCATCTCGGTGGGGTACTCCGGGTTGTCCAGCAGGTCCTGCGTGGGTGCTGCTGGCAGCCCCATCCAGGCGGGAACGCTGCGGCGGACCAGCTGCTCGCATAGGTAGTGGGCCTTGGTGCCCTCCTCCGCGTAGACGCTGGTTTCGTGGGGCATGTGCTCGGTAAGCCTTGCACTGGGCGGGCAGCCCAGCCACATGGCGCTGCTGGAGGGTCCCAGCAAAGCGTGTTTACTTGGTGCCATCGTATGCCTCCTGCGTGTCTGCGAACGCATCCGTCAGCGCGGCTTTGAAGTAGCCCAGTAAGAAGTCGGGGCCAACATTAGTAAGTGTACTGTTGCGGATAGCGCTTACAGTGGCAAAAGCGAGTGCTTTCAAAACCTCCCCGCATTCGCCATCGACCTCCACTCGTGTGCGTTTCTTGTCGCGGGTGATCTTTACGGTTGCGGTGATGACGGGAAGCTCTTCTTCCACCACCTCAAGCCAGCGCTCGGGGAAAGCCCAGGGGTGATCATCCTGGAGGTTGTCCCACTTGACCCAGTAGATGTCGTTGTTGGTGGAGGCCAGCTTATCTACCGTGCCGAGGCTGCCCGGCTCCGGGTAAAACTCAGGCATCACTTCGTGCATCATCCGGGTGTTTTTGTTGTCCGCTACGCGGACGCGATCTCCGGTCTTAACCATTGAGGTTTACCTCCATTTCGTTCAGTGCTTCAGCCCAGTGTTCGCTGGGGATGTCAGAAAGCTTGCGGACGCTGTACTTGCCCAGAATCTCTCCGAGCTTATCCTGCTTGCCCGCCAGTGCGAGCTTGCGGCCCGTGGTCTGCAAGTCTTCCAGGGTTACCGGCTTAGCGGCGGTTTCTTCCTTGGGGGCCGCAGCGGGCTGCTGTGGGGCCTGCGGTTTGGTGAAGGGAATCTCTCCGTCCGTGGGCACATGTGCCTGTACGGGGGCTGCCTGCGGGGCAGGGGAGGGCTTGGCGGGAACTGCCGGAGCCTGAATGCCTGCGTTCAGGGCGTTCAGGGCATCCTGGTACTCTGCCGGGGTGCTTGCGCTGATGCTGATGCAAATTTCCATCACTGTACCTCCTCGTTCTCGTCAAGCGCGGCCATGTTGCTGATGGCGTAGGCGACGCACTGTTCGACAATGTCGCCCATGTCGGTGTCGGCCATGCTCGAAAGCATCTTGATCCACTGGAATGTCGTGGGGGTGAGCCGGACTGTCGGCTTCGTCAGGTTGCCTTTCTGCTGGATGAATACCGGACGACCGTTCTTATTTTTCAGAATGAACTTTTCCATTTTTGACCTCCGTTGTTTTGAGCAGCGCACCGCAGATGACGTTCAGGGCCAACGCGGCGGCAATCACGCCGGGAATGTTCAGGGATCCGAGCGATGCAATCCCGTAAACCAGGGTTGCGGTGCCCGCCAGCTTGAGAATGTGTGCCATCGTTAGTACCTCCGCTCTGTGCTGACCAACTGTCGGGCCAGCGTTGTTGCCGGAATGACGCGGCCCCTGTGTTCACCGATCCAGCCGCTGATGACGTAGCTGACCCGCTTGACGGGCAGCCCGGTAATGGCTGCTGCTTCGGTGATGGTTACTAGCTCGCCTTTTGCCTCCCGGCGGACGCGCTCCAGCGCATCTCTGTAACCCTCGGGCTCTCGCATTTCGGTGTCCTCCTTTTACTGCTTGCAGCTTTCGATGAAAGCTGCAATGTCTTTGCCTGTGATTCGGATGGTTCGTCCGTCGCCAAGGTTGGCGGCGGGCAGCCGGCCCTCTCGGATGTAGCGGTCGATGCTTGCAATGCTTACCTGCAAAACGTCCGCCGCTTGCTCACGGGTGTAGACCCGGCTTTCAATCAGTTCCATTTGCGCCCTCCTTCCTTATTAAGGGCAACGCGGACTTGCAAAGCAGGGAAAACTATGTTATATTCAGTGTGTCTAGGTCTGAATAGGTTCTGTGATGCTTTACAAGGCTGCATTGCGTCCTGTTCTTGTTCCTTGTGCCTTATTTCGTCTTGTTTGGTCTTGGAACGCCTTCTATTCTACTGAACCTTTATTCAGAAAGCAAGCGATTTCTGAATAAAAGTTCAGCTTTTACGTTTTGCACAAGATAGGAGGGTAGAAATTGGTAGATTTTGCACGTTTGAAATCCCGCGCAAAAGAAAAAGGACGCACGTATAAATACCTGTGCGACCAGTTGGGCCGTGAAAAGAATTACTTGTCTAACTGTGCGGGTGGCGCGGATAGGCTCTCGCCGGAGAATCTTGCTATCGTCGCAGATTTACTGGATACAACTCCGGCCTATCTGCTGGGGGAAACCGACGAAAAAGAAAAGCCCACCGGCACTGTGGCCGGTGGGCTGGATAAAGCGGACGCGGAAATCTTGGATATTATTCATCATCTCCCGCCGGAGAAATATTCTGCGGCGATTGCGATGCTTCGAGGTCTTGCAAATACTTGAGGTATTCTGCTTTATTTGGTAGCTTGTGTAGCAATTCCACTATTTCTTGGTCGGTGAGTTTTTGCATGATATCCGCTCCCTTTTTGGTGTGAATCGGTTGTTTTGATACAACTATACAAAACCTATGGTTGTAATTCAATTAGCAATTTGCACAAATCAGGAAAGATGTGCTTAAAAGTCCGAGTTATTGTATGACGGGAGGTGTCTGTATGGGACAGCGTAAACGCCGGGCCGATGGCCTGTTGGAACGCAAGCGAACCATTGACGGCAAGGTCGTGCATTTTTACGGGCATACTTTGGCCGAGGTTGAACAAAAAATTGACGACTACAAAGCCGCCCTGGTTGAAACGAAAGCCCAGGGTGAGAAATTCTCGGTCGTCTACGATGACTGGATGAAACTCCGCCGCACGCAGATTAAACCCTCCACGCTGTACTGCTCCTTCGCAGCCTGCGCCCGCACGCGGGAGGAATGGGCAGACTACCGAATGAAAGAAATAACGCCAACGCGCATTGCCGCCTGGTATCAGCGCTTGGGGGATCAGGGCTATGCAAAGGGCACCGTGCGCAACCATCAGGATATCCTTGCCAGCGTGTTCCGGCATTGGATTGTCTACTTTGGCGGCGACTTTAATCCTTGCCCTTATGTTGATGTGCCGCGTAACCTCTCCACGAAAGTGCGCATGCCACCCACTGACGCGCAGCTTGCCGCAGTAAGAGCACACCCGGAGGGCTTTGGTTTTGTGGCCTGGCTTCTCATGTATACGGGTATTCGTTTGGGTGAGTGCATGGCGCTGCAATGGCAGGACGTGGACTTTGATGCAGGGGTTATCCATATCACAAAATCTGTATGGTGGCGCAACTGCAACCCAGTTATTACCACCCCCAAAACCAAGAATGCCATTCGTGATGTGCCTATTCTCGCTGTGCTGCGCCCCTTGCTGCTAGAGCATCAGGGAGCGCCCACGGACTATGTTACCTCTGGGCGGGCCACGCCCTTTACCTCGTCTGAGTATCGCCGCAGATGGGCCGCATATTGGCGCTCCCTGGGCTATTATCATTCGGACGGCTCTGGGGCGTGGGATGCGGATGTGTCTGCGCATCAGTTCCGCCACGGTATGGCTTCCACCCTGTATGCTGCGGGCGTTGGCGAAATGGAAGCGCAGAGAATTCTTGGTCACGCATCCATCACCACCACCCATGAGGTGTATACCCACCTGCGGCAAGCCCAGCTTTCTGCGGCTGCTGACCGCTTGAATGATTTTATCTCGACCGGGTCGTAGGTCGTATAAAGGTCGTGAGGTACTGAAAATGAACCGATACAACGTTATTAAAATAATGGTTGACGAGTAAGCGATGCCGAAGCTGACACAGGTAAAAGAAACAAAAAGAGGCCGCTATGCGCTGTTCTTTGACGGCGAGTTTGCCTTTTCGCTGGACGAGGACACCTTTGCCATGGCGGGGCTGCATACCGGGGATGAGCTGGAAGAATGGCAGATCCATGACCTGCAGACCAAAAGCGACACCCGCAAGGCTGTGGATAAAGCCATGGACCTGCTGGCCCTGCGGGACCATGCAGCCGGGGAGCTTTATCAAAAGCTCTGCCGCAGCTTTGACCCCCACAGCGCTGCCGCCGCCGTGGCAAAAATGCAGGAGCTGAACCTGCTGGATGACGCCGGTTTTGCCCGCCGCCGTGCGGCGGAGCTGCTGCGCAAGCGCAAGAGCCGCCGTGCAATTTTGGATGATCTGCACGCCAAAGGCATTGACCGCGGCGCGGCCGCCGAAGCGGTGGAAGCTCTGTTTGCCCAAAGCGAGGAGGACGGGGAGGAAAACCCGGAGCTGGCCAATGCCCGTGCACTGGTGGAACGCCACTATGCCGCAAAGCTGGCACAGGGCAAATGGCAGCAGGTAGCTGCCGCTTTGGCACGGCGCGGGTTCTCCCACAGCGTGATCCGCCAGGCATTGGCAGATGCCGAGACAGAAGAAACCGAAGCGTAACACAAAAAAGTACACACCGCAGGGGCAAAAAATGCTCCTGCGGCATTGTGGTATCAATGCACCGAACGGATAACTTTGCCTGAATTTTGCCCAAGCAAGCGGCAGAGCCCAACATAACATACTGAAAAGAGAGACAGGAACAACCATACATGAATATTGCAATTATTTCCCTTGGATGCCCCAAAAACCAGGTCGATGCTGATGTATTCTGCCACGCGCTGATCAAGGCGGGCCACCAGACGGTTGCGGACCCCGAACAGGCGGACATTATTATTGTCAACACCTGCGGCTTTATCCAGTCCGCTAAAGAGGAAGCCATTGAAAACATTTTGATGGCCTGCCAGTATAAGCAGCAGAACCCCAACCTGAAGGTGATCGTGACCGGCTGCCTGGCTGAGCGCTATAAAACCCAGATTGTGAGCGAAATGCCGGAAGTGGACGCCGTTGTGGGCATTGGCTCCAACGCCGCTCTGCCCGCCATTGTGGAGCGCCTGACCGCCAACGGCGCGGGCCAGGTGGAAAGCTATGGCCCCAAATGCGATATGGAGCTGGGCGGTGCCCGTGTTATCAGCACGCCGCGCCACTATGCTTACCTGAAAATTGCCGAAGGCTGCAACAACCGCTGCCATTACTGTGCCATCCCGCTCATCCGCGGCCCGCTGCGCAGCCGCCCCATTGACGATTGTGTTGCCGAAGCTCGCTGGCTGGCCGGGGAGGGCGTGAAAGAGCTGATCCTGGTGGCGCAAGACCCCACCGCTTACGGCGAGGACTGGGGCAAACCCGGCGCAGTTTGCGAACTGTTGGATAAGCTGAACACCATTGAGGGCATCCGCTGGATCCGTGTGCTGTACGCCTACCCGGAGCGTATCTCCGATGAATTCATCGCAGCCCTTGTGCGCAACAATAAAGTTGTGCCGTATCTCGATCTGCCCATCCAGCACTGCGATGACGAGGTGCTGAAAAACATGAACCGCCGCGGCGGCCGCAAAGAAATTGAAGATGCCATCCGCCGCCTGCGCGCGGCCATCCCCAACATCACGCTGCGCACCACCCTGATTGCAGGTTTCCCTGGTGAGACCGAGGAACAGTACAGCGAGCTGTGCGACTTTGTCAAAACCGTCAAGTTTGACCGCCTGGGCTGCTTTGCCTATTCCGCCGAGGAAAACACCGTGGCCGCCAAGATGGACAACCAGATTGACGAGGAAGTCAAGCAGCGCCGCGCAGACCACATTATGGAGCTGCAGGCCGAGATCAGCGCGGAAAAGGAAGCAGAAAAGGTCGGCAAGACCTATGAGTGCATCTGCGATGGCGTGGACGATGAAACCGGCATGTACCTGCTGCGCTCCGCAGCAGACTGCCCGGAAATTGATGGCAGCATCATGACCCCGGCAGATACCCCGCTGGAAGCCGGCGCGTTCTATAACGTTACCATCACCGATGCCGATACTTATGATCTTTATGGTTATGCGGAAAGCAAAGTGGAGGAATAAACCATGAATCTGCCTAACAAATTAACGATGATGCGTGTCATCATGGTGCCGTTCTTTATGGTATTTGCTGCCATGAGCCATATGGGCACGCTCCGGTTCAACGCAACGTATGCCTTGATAGCGGGCATTCTGTTTGCTGTGGCCAGCTTTACGGATTTCCTGGATGGCTACCTGGCCCGCAAAAACCACCTGGTAACGGACTTTGGCAAGTTTATGGATCCGCTGGCTGATAAAATGCTCACCACCGCCGCCATTATTTATATGGTGGTGGACGGTGTCTGCTCCCCCGTGGTGCTGGCCATCATCATGTTCCGCGAGTTTGCTGTGGCCGGTGTGCGCATGATTGCGGCAGAGTCCGGTACCGTCATTGCCGCAAACATGTGGGGCAAGGTCAAAACCGTGCTGCAGATGGTCACCATCATCTTCTATTACTTTGCCATGGCGCTCGCCCCGGCGGACGGCGTTGGGGTTATCAGCTTTACCACCCAGGTGCTGTGTTGGGCCGTTGCTGCCGTTACCGCACTTTCCGGCTGCATCTACCTGTGGCAGAATCGTTCCTGCTTTATGCAGGCAAAATGATGCTGCCCCCTTGCAACCGCTTATCAGGGCGGCTATAATAAATCTGAACGGTTTGCAGGTTTAGCCGCGCCGTACCAGCAAAGTTGGGAAAGGAAGTTCCTGTCCATGCAGATTTTTAATACCATGACCCGCAAAAAGGAAGATTTTATCCCGCAGGAGCCGGGCGTTTATCGCATTTACGTCTGCGGCCCTACGGTGTATAACTATATCCATATCGGCAATGCGCGCCCCATGATCGTGTTTGACACGCTGCGCCGCTATCTGGAGTACCTTGGCAACAAGGTGCTGTATGTCTCCAATATCACCGATATTGACGATAAACTGATCAAAAAAGGCCAGGAGAACGGCACCACCATGCAGGAGGTTGCCCGCAAGTTCGAGGCCGAGTACATCAAAGATTCCGAGGGCCTGAACGTTAAGACCCCCACCGTGCGCCCCCGCGCAACCGAGCATATCGGTGAGATCATCAAGATCGTCAAGGACCTGGTCGAATCCGGACATGCTTACGTTGCCCACAACGGCGATGTCTACTTCCGCGTTAAGTCTGATCCCGGTTACGGCAAGCTGAGCCACCTGAACCTGGACGATCTGGAAAGCGGCAACCGCGAACTGCGCAGCCAGATGGATGACGACCTGAAAGAAGACCCCGCAGATTTTGCTGTCTGGAAAGCCGCCAAGCCGGGCGAGCCTTCTTGGAACAGCCCCTGGGGCCAGGGCCGTCCGGGCTGGCACATTGAGTGCAGCGCCATGGCCCGTAAGCACCTGGGCAAGACCATCGACCTGCATGCAGGCGGCCAGGACCTGATCTTCCCCCATCACGAAAACGAGATTGCACAGTCGGAGTGCGCCAACGGCTGCACCTTCAGCCATTACTGGATGCACAACGGCTTTTTGAACATCAACAACCAGAAGATGTCCAAGAGCGCCAACAACTTCTTTACCGTGCGTGAAATTGCCGATAAGTACGGCTATGAGCCGATCCGTTATTTTATGCTCACCGCTGGTTACCGCATGCCGCTGAACTATACGGTGGACCTGATCGAGAGCTGCAAGAACAGCTTGGAGCGCCTGTACACCTGCCGCGATAACCTGGATTTTGCCATCCGTAATGCCCATGGCACTGACACTGCCCTGACTGAAAAGTGCGAAGAAGCACGCAAAAAGTTCAAGACCGCCATGGATGACGACCTGAACACCCCCGATGCTCTGGCCGCCATTTTTGAGTTCGTCAAGGACATCAACACCATGTCCGATGCTGCCGATAAGGCTACGTTGGAAAAGGCCGCCGCCACGTTTGACGAGCTGACCGGTGTGCTGGGCCTGATGTACAACCGCAAGGCCGAGGAAGCCCCCGACGAAGTGAAGCAGCTGGTGGAAGAGCGCGCCGCAGCCAAAAAGGCCAAGGACTTTGCCCGCGCCGATGCTCTGCGCGCCAAAATCACTGAGCTGGGCTGGAATGTGATGGACACCGCCAAGGGCCCGCAGCTGACCAAGCTATAATTATTACTGCACTATCACGGCAAAACAAAGGAATTGGAAACAGGGAAGCATCTGCCTCTGCTTCCAGTTCCTTATTTTATTGCAGCGGCAAATACGCTGCATTATCTGGAGAGTTCAGAATGACAAATACCAGAACCAAACAGAAAGAGCGAACGCTGTATATTATATTGGCCGCAGCGCTTGCCGCGCGCCTGCTGCTGGCCCTTGTTACTGAAGGCTACACCTATGATATGAGCTGCTTTGTGGCCTGGGGGGATAAGCTGGCCAGCGAAGGTCCTGCGGCCTTTTACAGCGCCGATTATTTTGCGGACTACCCGCCCGGCTACATCCTTGTGCTGGGGCTGGTCAGCCTGGTGCGCAAGGCGCTCCAACTGAGCTATGAATCCCGTTGGACCTATTTTTTGCTGGCACTGATCCCCGCAATCTGTGATTGTGCCGCCGTGGTGCTGCTGGACCATATCAGCCGCCGGTATATGGGGCAGGGCAGGGCACAGCGCTGCCTGGTGCTGTTTGCGGCGTTCTGCCCGCTGACCTTGTTTGATACCGGCATCTGGAAGCAGATTGATGGGGCTTTTGCGCTGCCGTTGCTGCTCTGCTTCTGGCTGCTGGAAGAGCGCCGCTACCTGCTCGCTGCGGTGCTGTACGGCGTGGCGCTGGCCATCAAGCCGCAGGCACTGTTGGCTGGGCCGGTGCTGGCCGTCTGCTTTTTGGTGGCTATTGCGGATGCCGTGCGGGATGGCAAAAGCCCGCTGAAATCGGTCGGCCAGATTTTTGGCGGTGCTGCGCTGGCTTTGCTGCCGCCGCTGCTGGCGGGCCTGCCGTTTTACGGGGCAAAAAATCTGGTGCCGTCCTTGATCGATAAGTACATCACCACGGCGTCTGGCTACCAGTATGCCACCATCAATGCGTTCAACTGGTTTGCAGCGCTGGGCGGCAACTGGCAGGCGCTGGATGCTTGCCCGGTGTTTAACCTGAGCTGGAAAGTGCTGGGCATTTTCAACATCGCTGTTATCACGGTGCTGCTTGTGGTGCTGGCGGTCATCAGCTGGCGGGCGCGGCAGTTTTCCCCACTGCTGCTGGCAGCGTTTTACACGGTGGGGATTTTTACCTTTGCCCATTGCATGCACGAGCGTTACCTGGTGCTGGGCATGCTGCTGGTACTGCTTGCCGCGGCGCGCTGGAATGACATCCGTCTGTATGGCGCCGGGTTTGGTCTGTCGATAACGGGCTTCTTGAACCTGGAAACTGTGTATACTCTGGTAGGCAGCGATGACGAGTGGCTCAGCAGCGATACCAGCCGCGAGTTTGCCATGGCAGTCGGCTTTGCCGAAACGGCAGCCTTTGTGCTGCTGGCTTTCACCGCGTGGGCCATCTGCCGCCATGGAGCGATTTCTCCACTGGCAAAAGTGGAAACCATCGAAAAAGATAAAACAAAAACAGTGCAGAAAAAGCTGGAACTGTGCACCCTGTGCATTGATCCGCAGCCTGCCTGGACGGCTAAAGAGAAGAAAGCCTTGGCAACGCTGACGTTGATCGTTGCTGTGGTGAGCTTTGCCTACCTTGGCAGCATGAAAGCACCGCAGAACCCTGTGGATGCTACGGACAGCACGGCAACCAGCGACTTTACCCCGCAGCAGGACGCGGTGGAAATCTGGGTGTACCCCGGCATTTCCACCGGCGGCAGCCTGCGCATCACGGATGCAGCGGGCAATGAGCTGTACCAGAAGGAACTGAGCTATGCAACGCCGTTCTGCTGGACCAAAACGGCCATCACGGCTCCGGCAGGGCAGACCCTGACCGCAACGATTGAAAATGCGCAGATGTTTGAACTGGCCCTGTGGGATGCCACCGGTGCGCTGGTGCCGGTAACGGGCGGCGATGCCCTGTTTGATGAGCAGAGCGAAGTGCCAGATACCATCAGCCAGCTGAACAGCATGTATTTCGATGAAATCTATCATGGCCGTACTGGGTACGAAATGCTGCACCGCATGACGGCATACGAAACCACCCACCCGCCGCTGGGCAAAGATTTTATCATGCTGGGCATTGCTATTTTTGGAATGACAGCCTTTGGCTGGCGCTGTGCCGGAACGCTGTTCGGCGTGATGCTGGTGCCGCTGATGTGGTGCTTTGCCCGCCGTCTGACCCACAAACGCTGGGCCGGGGCCATGGCAGGTGCGCTGATTGCCGCTGGGTTCATGCGATTTTCCCAAAGCCGCATTGCCACAATCGATATTTACGGTACGTTCTTTATCCTGTTAGGCGCATATTTTATGGTATGGTATTGCCAGAGCGTGCTGCAAAACGGCGTAAACGGCTCGCTGCTGCCCATGGCGCTGGGCGGCGTGGCATTTGGGCTTGGGTGTGCATCCAAGTGGACCGGAATTTATGCCGGGGCAGGGCTTGCGGTATTGTACCTGGGTGTGCTGTATGCCCGCTGGAAGCAAAAACAGCCGGGCTTCTGGAAAGAATTCCGGATAGCTGCTGTGGGCGGTGTGGCGTTTTACATCGTTGTGCCGTTCCTGATCTATCTTGCATCCTACCTGCCTTATTGGTGGAAAGACCCTACCTTTGGTTTGCGGGATTGGTGGGATTGCCAAACCTACATGTACTGGTACCATTCCACCCTGAAAGCAACCCACCCGTTTGAAAGCCGCTGGTACACCTGGCTGCTGGACCTGCGCCCAGTGTGGTATTACAAAAATTCTTACCTGGAAGCTGGGCTTCAGGGCAGCATTGCGGGTTTTTATAACCCGATCATTTGCTGGGCGGGGCTGTTCTGCATTTTGCTGCTGCTGTGGCGCCAGGTTTCGGCTCGCGGCACGGCAAAGGGAGCGGGCGTTCTGATCTTGTACGCCAGCCAGCTGCTTTCCTGGATGCTGGTATCGCGCTGCACTTTCATGTACCATTACTTCCCCAGTTCGGTCTTTGCGTTGACGGCCATTGTGCTGGTTTTAACGCAGATGAAGCGGCAGGACCGCGCCAAAAAGATTGGCGCGGGGCTGTGCATTGCGGCGCTGGTGTGCTTTGCCTGGTTCTATCCCGTTCTGTCCGGCTTGCCCGTGCCGACCCTGTGGGCGCAGAGCACCAAGATTTTGCCGAGTTACGGGTTCTATTAAGGCAGTTACGGGGAGTCTTTTCGGCCTTTTTGAAAAAAGGCCTGGCGAAAAACTTTAATTATTTTCACGAATTGCATTATAGGCAATACCGCATAATTCTAAGTGCCGATACGGCGAGCAAGGTGCGGCAGCTGCTAAGCCAAAAGCGCAGATAATACTGGATGCTGCAAAGGTGAGCGCCGCCAGTGGCGGAAACAGCGAACCGAAGCAGGGGCAGCGGTCGCAGAGTGCGAGGGGCTTTTGCCCCCGAAGCACGATGCGGGTACCGCAACCCGACATTATCGAGCATTTTGGCAACGCAGATGCCGTGCCGCAGCCGCCGAAGCGGTGCTTAAGCCGCTAGGCGGGAATTGTGCGGTGTTGCCTATATAAAATAAATGTGCGGCTCCGGGCGGTGAATGCAGCGGGGCCGCACATTTTTGTGTGCAGGCGAATTTGAAGAAAAAGAAATATTTTTAGAGTGCATCTCTAACCTGGCGCTCCGACTTGGCCGCCCTACTGACACTTTAGAAGATCCCCCAAACAAAAACCGCCGCCCCAATCAGGGCGGCGGCCAATCAATATTCTATATGCGATAAGTACCGATCTTCACGCAAGGTAGAGGCTTACGCGGCAAAAATCAGGTTTCCGGCAGGTAGATATGGTGGGGCAAGCCCTCAACATAGATGGGGGTCAGCTCGGCCTGGATCAGCGGCATAGCATAAGCCAGGAACTCCGGCAGCATGGCAGTGTGGTCGGCGTTGACCCAATCCAGCGGAACTTTCTTTTCCAGGTTGGCAACCTCGCTGATGGGGTGCAGGCTGGTGGTACACTGGTACGGTGCGTTGGAAATGCGGTCCAGTGCGACCATTTCGCCGGTGTGGCCCTCAAAAGCGGCCTTGGCGGCAGCACCGCCCACCTGGTATGCCTCGGTGATATCGGTACGGCTGGTCAGGTGGCCAGCGCAGCGCTGCAGGGTGGAAAGCTCGATGCAGCGGGTCTTGGTGTCCAGACGGCGGGCAACGGTGTTGGCCAAAAAGCGTGCCGTGCCGGTCAGGGCTTTGTGGCCGAACGCGTCAACTGCGTGCACATCGTCGGCCAGCTCGCAGACATAGCGGCCATCAGCCAGTTTAACGCCTTCGGAAACAGCAATCACGATGGAAGGCTTTTCTTTCTGCATCCGCTCCACTTTTTCCACAAAGCGGTCTACATTAAAGGGAACTTCGGGCAGACAGATCATATCCACGCCCTCGCAGTCCTCACCCTTTGCCAGGGAGGCAGCGGCGGTCAGCCAGCCGGCATTGCGGCCCATAATCTCCACAATGGTAACGTACTTGGTGCCATATACGGTGGCATCGCGGATGATTTCCTTCATCACAACGCCAATGTACTTGGCGGCGCTGCCGTAACCGGGAGTATGGTCGGTCACCATCAGGTCATTGTCAATCGTCTTGGGAACGCCCATAAAGCGGATATCGCTGCCAATATGGGCACCGTAATCAGCCAGCTTGCCGATGGTATCCATGCTGTCATTGCCGCCGATGTAGAAGAAATAGCCGATATCCAGTTCGCCCAGGATCTCGAACAGCTTCCGGTATACGGCTTCGCCCTCGGCGGTGTGCCAGTCGGGCAGCTTGTAGCGGCAGCTGCCCAGATAGCTGGACGGTGTGCGCTTGAGCAGCTCAATGTCCATGGCACTTTTCAACTTGTCATCCAGTACGCAGACGCGGCGCTCCAACAGGCCGGCCACGCCGTGCATCATGCCGTACACCTTACCTGCACCGCGGCGCTTGCAGCTTTCATAAACGCCGGCCAGGCTGGAATTGATGACTGAGGTGGGGCCGCCGGATTGACCGACGATCGCATTTTTTGCCATAAAATATCTCCTTCTCTTCGGCAGTGCCGTGCGCACTGCTGTTTGTGTGCCGTGCGGCAGGCGGGCCGCCCTATGCACAATTATGTCATAGTTAGTGTAACATATTTTTAATATGGGATACCATTGCAGGGGTTGACAAAAATAAGAAAGAATATTTAGCACTATTTTTGTTCCGCTTGCCGGAACCTGCAAAGCGTTGCGCTTTCCGTATTGAGGAAAATGATTCCATACAGCGGAATTACATAGCCTTGTGAAAAAAGTAACTGCGAGAAAACGCCTAAAAACATTGCAAAAATTGCATATACGTGTAAAAATAACGAAAAAACGGCAGGCGGAAAGAACACTTTTTATACCGTAATAAGTGCAAAATTTGTATGTGATGGTACAACGGGAGTTGATTTTATGAATTGAAATTGATTTTTATGTTAGGATTTTATCTAAATGGTTGACTTTTTTAGACGAGTAACTTATTCTAAAATATATAAATAATTTGTATATGGTATAAAATAAATTGACAAAAAGGAGAAGAACGTTATGAAATTCCAACTTGACACAGAAGATATGGAAACCATAAAATTGACTTTTTCAGATGAAGATTTGGAAAATGAACTATCGGAAAATATTCAGGATTTTTGTTATGGGATGGCGGCATTTTTTGTTGATTTTGCGCAGAAGATTGGCTGTGACACGAAAAAAGCACTGGAATTAAAAGATCTCTGTTTTTCTTGTGCGGGAAATGATGTGGAGGCGCTTTTACATGCAGGAATTTTGGATGAGGAAGAGGAGAATGAAGATAATGAGGAATATAAAGAACTAAGAAAGAAAATGAAGGAAGCTGGATTCAGTGAAGAGGATATTGCTGGTGCGATTCGGCTGGCCCAAGCATGTGGAGGGTTGGAAGCAGCAACCGATTACCTAGATGGAGTAATCAAGGAAGCTAATGGGATTTCTCCAAAAGAATAGATAGTAATATATTACAACAAAAAACATCCTGGGACGGGAACTGCAGCAGGCGGTTAAACCATTCCGGGATGTTTTTATCATGACAGCGGCAAGGAGAAATTAGTTCTTTTCAACAATCAGCATACGCATGGCGTTCAGCACGGCAAGAATCATAACGCCAACGTCGGCAAAAACAGCCCACCACATGTTGGCAATGCCCAAGGCACCCAGCAGCAGGAAGATGGTTTTGACGGCAAGGGCGAATACAATGTTCTGGTACACAATGCTCATGCACTTGCGGGAAATCTTCATAGCCAGGCTGATCTTGGCCGGGTCGTCATCCATCAGAACAACATCAGCGGCCTCAATAGCAGCGTCACTTCCCATGGCGCCCATCGCGATGCCGACATCGGCGCGCATCAACACGGGGGCGTCGTTGATGCCATCACCGGCAAAGGTCAGGATATCGTTCTTGCCCTTGGTGGCCAGCAGTTCTTCTACGCGGTTGACTTTATCGGCGGGCAGCAGCTGGGCATGGTATTCATCCAGCCCCAGCTGGCCGCTGATCTCGCTGGCAACGGCTTCACTGTCGCCGGTCAGCATGATGGTACGCACGCCCTGGGCTTTCAGGGCGGCAATGGCCTGTTTGGAGTGTTCCTTCACTTCGTCCGCGATCAGAACAGAGCCAAGGAACTGGCCGTCACGCGCCACATAAACCACAGTACCGGTGCCGGTATTTTTGGTGTAGGTAATCTTGCTGTCGTCCATCATGCGGGCGTTGCCTGCCAGCACCACATGGCCGTCTACCATAGTGCGGACACCGTGGCCAGCAATTTCCTGAGCATCGGTCGCACGGCGGGCATCCAGCTCGCCGCAGGCTTCGCGCAGACTCTTGCTGATGGGATGGCTGGAAAAGCTTTCGGCCAAAGCAGCCTGTTCCAGCAACTCTTTTTCGGTGCAGCCGTTGGCCGGGCTGACCTGGCTGACGGCAAAAACGCCCTTGGTCAGGGTGCCGGTTTTATCAAACACAGCAATGGAGGTGTTGGCAAGTGCTTCAAGATAGTTACCGCCCTTGATGAGGATGCCGCAGCGGGAAGCGCCGCCGATGCCGCCGAAGAAGCTCAGAGGAATGCTGATGACCAGCGCGCAGGGACAGCTGATAACCAGGAAGGTGAGCGCACGGCTGATCCAGGTCAGCCAGCCGCCGCCCAGCACCAGCGGTGGTAAAATGGCAAGTACCAAAGCGCCGATGCAGACGGCGGGGGTGTAATAATGGGCAAACTTGGTAATAAAGTTTTCAGCGCGGGCCTTTTTCAGGCTGGAATTTTCCACCATGTCCAGGATCTTGGCAACGGTGGATTCACCGTACAGCTTGGTGGTGCGCAGCTTCAGCAGGCCGTCGCCGTTCACGCAGCCGCTGATGATCTCGCTGCCGGGATGCACAAAGCGAGGCTTGCTTTCGCCGGTAAGGGCGGCGGTGTTCAGCGTGCTTTCGCCAGAAATGACCTCGCCGTCAATGGGAACTTTCTCGCCGGGGCGCACGACCAGCACAGAGCCGATGGGCACATCGTCGGGATCAACGGTACTTACCGTGCCGTCGGCAGTTTCCAGGTTGGCGCTGTCGGGGCGGATATCCATCAAATCGCTGATGCTCTTGCGGCTTTTGCCGACGGCGTAACTCTGGAACAGTTCGCCAATCTGGTAGAACAGCATAACGGCAACGCTCTCACTGAACTCACCCAGGCAGAGCGCTCCCACAGTGGCAACGGCCATCAAAAAGTTTTCGTCAAAAACTTCGCCGTGAACAATGCCCAGCACAGCTTTGCGCAGCACATCGTGGCCAATGATGAAGTACGGCACCAGGAAGAGCACCAGCTCCAGATACCAGGGGATAGCCACCAGTTTGGAAGCCAGAATAATGGCCAGATACAGCACCGCTGAAATAATGATACGTTTCAGCGTCTTTTTCTGCTTCTTTGTCATAAGATAAGACCTCTCTTTTGGGTGTTCGTCAGGAAAAAGGGGCAAAAATAAGGGCGGTTGGAAACCGCCCTGAGCGTGTCACAAAAGCTCCACGCTACAAAGGTGGGGTTCGCCGCAGTGTGGCTGCGCCACGCTCCTGCACCCCTCCTTTGGAACCACCTTGCCGCAAAGAAGCATGTTCTCATGCCTGGACGGCACTCGGACCTGCTTTTTTGCTTGCAAGGTATTCCAAGCGTCGGCACATGTCCGCCGCTTGGAATGGATTCCGAAACTTTCAGGCGGTTGGAAACCGTCCGAAAATGCTGATGCAAGGAGCTTACAGCTCGATCTCAAAGTCCGGCTCAACACGCTTGGCGGTCTTAACAACATCCTTCAGCACGGCATCGAACTTATCATCATCGACATCCAGAACCATCTTTTGGGTCATAAAGCTGACGGAAGCGCTGTTCACGCCGGGCAGCTTTTTAACGGCATCTTCAATTTTGGCGGCGCAGTTTGCACAATCAACTTCGATTTTGAATTTCTTCTGCATGATAATATCTCCTTTGGTTTTATGATCAATATTTTTTGAAAAATAAGGGGTAACAAGAGTTGGGGGCGTTTTATTCCTCCACATGCTCCATGCCAAGCGCAATCATGCTGCGCACATGATCATCATCTAGGGAATAGAACACCGTTTTTCCGTCCCGGCGGAACTTGACCAGTTTGCTGGCTTTCAGCAGCCGCAGCTGGTGGCTGACGGCGCTTTGGGAAACATCCAGCAGCTGGGCCAAATCGCCTACGCACAGCTCGCTCTCAAACAGCGCGTACAGGATCTTGATGCGGGTGGTATCCCCAAACACACGGAATAGCTCCGAAAGGTCATACAGAACCTCGTCGTCCGGCAGATCGCTGCGCAGCCTGGCAACGATATCCGGCTCACCGTGGCAGTCTGGGTCACATACCGGAACATCAGGCAGGGCGTTGGCTAAGCCATCCGGTGCTGTGGCGGGCTGCGGGAACTTTTTGGTATCAGGCATTGGGAGTATCACCTCGGTATCAAACATTTTATCATATGAATGATTGCTCATATGTTAACATTATAATACTGCCGACAGGGGCGTTTGTCAATAAGGGAAGGCAAAAAATATCGGGAAATTTTTTATGGAAGGAGAGGGGCCGGGGGTGGGGGATGAGAAAGAAGAATGAATAAATAATAAAGAATCATGTCGGTGGGCCGCGGCGCAAATACTCTCCTGCAAAATGAGTCAACCGTGAGCATGGAAACCTCCGAAACAACAAAAAAGCCGCGCGTCCCCCCCCATACAAGGGGCAAAACGCGCGGCACAAATTTATTTTGTTGGTGCTATATTAGGTAAAGCAAACAGGCGTAACTCTGCCCAGCCGATTACTTCTCATCCTCATCCCACGTGCGGTCACTGATGATATAGCGGGGGCGGCGCTTGGTTTCCATGTAGATCTTGCCGATGTACTCGCCGATCACACCCAGGCAGATCAGCTGTACGCCGGAAACAAAGCAGATGATGCTGGTCATGCTGGCCCAGCCGGATACGGTGGCACCCAGCAGCGCTTCCACAATGGCCCAGATCACGCCGATAAAGCTGATGAGCGCCACAATAACGCCAAACCCGGTAATGAACCGGATGGGCTTGACGGAAAGGCTGGTGATGCCGTCAAACGCAAGGGACAGCATTTTGGACAGGGGATAGTGGCTTTCACCCGCAATGCGCTCGTGGCGCTCGTAAGCAACGCTGGTGGATTTAAAGCCCACCAGCGGCACCATGCCGCGCAGGAACAGGTTGACCTCCTTGAAATTGGCAAACTCATGCAGCACGCGGGCGCTCATCAGGCGGTAGTCCGCGTGGTTGTAAACAACCTCGGCCCCCATGGCGTTCAGCAGCTTGTAGAAGCTTTCTGCCGTAAAGCGCTTGAAGAAGGTATCCGTATCGCGCTTGGAGCGCACGCCGTACACAACTTCGCAGCCATCGTTCACATAGGCATCTACCATGGCGTCCATGGCGTTGATATCGTCCTGACCGTCGCAGTCAATGGAGATGGTGATATCGCACTTGTCCTTGGCTTCCATCAAACCGGCCAGCACTGCGTTCTGGTGACCGCGGTTGCGGCTCTGGCTGATGCCGATGTAGTGCTTGTCGCTCTTGGCCAGGTCGCAGATGATGGACCAGGTTTTGTCCTTGGAGCCATCGTTGACAAACAGCACGCGGCTGTCATCGCTGATTTTACCGGCGGCAACCAGGTCGGTGATCTTTTTCAAAAACAGCTTGCTGGTAATGGGCAGAACCTCCTGCTCGTTATAGCAGGGGATCACGATGTACAGGATCGGATTTTCGCGGGTAGCCTTCATGGTTTACAGCACCTCTTTTTTGCTTTTTCTGCTGCGCCGCCCGGCCAGCAGGTAAATTGCCGTCAGCAGAATGCTAATGGCGCTGACCCCGATCCCGCACCAGAGCGGGGTGGGGGAATAGTGGAAACGAATGCAGTTTTTACCGGCATTCACCTTGACGGCCATCAGGCCGTTGATGTTCAGGATCTCTGCAGATTCGCCGTTGACCGTGGCGCTCCACGCCTTGTCATAGGGAACACTGAAAAATGCGTACTGCTCGCTGCCGGATGTGATTTCGGAATAAAAATAGTCTGTGCCATAATCAAACACATCGGTGCAGGCTTCGCGGCGCTTGTCCATGTCGGCATACTTGTTTTCCTGGCTGATCTTACCATCCAGCGCGGCATCATAGTGGCGCAGTATGGTGGAAACCGTGGCTTCGTCCTCGTCTGCCACCACAAGGGTCTTTAACATGGAGTGGGCGCGCTCGGCGGGGTCAATCTCGTCAAACTCACTGCGGGTCATGTAGGTATCATAGCAGAAGCCGATGGGCAGGGCGTGGGAATCCTGATAGACGTTGATCTGCTCGTGACCGTTGGAAAAACTGGTGTAGATTTCATCCGGCCAGTCGGAGTTGTTGCGGATATAATACCCAACGGAAAGCAGCTCGTTGGTGCCCTCCGGCCCGGCGGGGGTAATGGCGTGGCGCTCGTCCCCCAGGGCATCATACAGTGTAAAGATGGAGGGGGAAAGCGTGCTCAAAAAGGAGGTACGGTCCGGCAGGTAAGCCGCCATGCCGCGGTTGGAATACGGCTCCCAGAAATAATAGCGGTAGGGCAGGGCATCAGGCAAGCCGTCGCCGCTGTGGATAACGTCACCATAAATTTCTGTGGTGGTCAGGCCGATCGTCTGGGTGTAGGCACGCTGATAGGTGCCCACGGTAAAACCGGTGGTCAGTGCAGCAACCAGAGCAGTGCAGGCCGTCAGGGCAGCCATGGGGCGGCGCAGGCGCAGCCGCCGCACCCCGCCCAGGGCAGCAAACAGCAGAACCACGCCGCCGATGGCAATCAATGTCAACACAACCAGCCAGTATTTGCGGTACACTATGGTATCGCGCTTGACGTACAGATACAGCGTGATAGCGGCGATGACTGCAGCCGAAATACCGCAGCCCGCACGCCAAGGGTAGTCCTGCAGATGGTCCAGCACCTTGATGGTGGCCAGTACCAGCAGGAACACCAGCATGTAATACCAGCGGCGGTACGGCTCGCTGGTGAACATGACGAACAGACTGTTGCTGACCGGGCTGGCTGCTACAAGGAACAGCCCCACCAGCAGCACATGCAGCCAGTCCCACTTCCAGCGCAGCAGATAAGCCAGAACCAGGCAGACGCCTACCAAGGGCAGGTACGCCGCGATGGAATACCAGTTATCATGCACCACAGCGGAAAAATTGAACATATTCTCCGCCGGGAAGAAGAGCGCCCGCAGCATTTGCAGGTAATTGGGCCAGTCAAAGGTCAGTTGGCTCAAGCTGATGTGATCCGATACGCGGGGATTATTGAGCACCGCCGCAATGGAGGGGATGAACAGTACCCCCGCCATGCCGACGCCCAGACAGCCTTCCAGGATGCAGGCCGGAATTTTGCGGGCATTTTTGCGCAGATCCGCCCCGGGGCGTGCGTCCTCGCCGCCAAAAAGATACCGCGTAATATAGTAAAACACCAGGAAGAAAACTTCCCCGATAAAGAAGTAATAGTTGACCAGCGCGTTGATGGTAACGGCAAACAGGAACGGAGCTTTTTTGCCCTCCTGCATGCGTTTGTCCAGCCCCAGCATCAAAAGCGGGAACAGGGCAATCACATCATGGAAGTGATAGAACACCACGTTGATGCAGGAAAAACCGGAAAATGCATACAACACACTGCCAAGCAGGGCGCTTTTCTCGCTGGCACTGCGGCGGAAGTAGGCAAACGAGGTCAGCCCGGCAACAGCATATTTGAGCATATAGATCCAGCCGACCAGATAGGGAAACGCGCTGGCAGGGAAGAGGAAGCTCAGCCAGAAAAACGGGCTGCCAAGGGTGTAAAAGCTGAACGAGGATACAAAGTCCGAACCAATATCAATGCGCCAGTTCCACAGCACCTCGCCGCTTTTGATGGCGTTGTTGCACAGCATGTTGTAGGAGAGCTGTTCTGCGTCAAAATCCGCCGCAACCAACAGCAGGCCGCCGTCCCGTATCATGTAGGGCAGCAGTGCAGCCGCGGCAATGGCAAAGTTCAGCACAAAAGCCAGCAGCAGCCACCAGCGCGGGAAACGGTTTTGCAGTGTTTGTTTCATGTAGCAGCCTCGCGGCATCAGCCCTGACCGTTAGAAAGTTCGATCCCGCGGGTGGGCATGTTTGCCATATTGTTCAGGGTAGAGTTGTATTTTTCACTCAGGGATTCCATAGCCCAGTCAGTGCAGTCCATAAAGGTATTGTCAAAAATATCATTCATGAACGCATCTTCGCCCATAAACACCCCGGCGTAATGCCCGCCGGAAATGGTGTTGCGGGCAATGATGTTCTCATAGCAGGGGGTAAAATCCAGGCCCTGCACGGCTTCATCCGCGTTCAGGTCAGTGCTGAGCTCAATACCAAAGAAGTGGAAGGTATCGCTGGCACCCCGGTTGTTGTCAATGATCTGGTTGCACAGAATGGTGTTGCTGAACGCCGAGCGCACAGCCTTGATGCCGGAACCGTAATTGTCCCGCACAATGTTGCCGTAAATGGTGTTGTAGGCGGTGTTATCCAGCGAGATGCCGGGCAGCTTGGCGGGGGAGGAACCATCCGCCATGCGGCCCTGCTCCAGAATAAAGTCAGCTTCCAGATCCTCATCACTCATGCGGTTGCGGCCGCCGTTCTGGCGGATCTCACATCCGGTAATGTAGTTGCCGAAGGAGCCGTAATCCAGGCACATGCCCTCTTTTTCGTTCTTGTAGATCGTGTTCTCTACATAATAGTTCAGGTAGCCGCTTTCCGAATAAATGCCGGAGGAATGGTTCTGCGCAACCGTGTTGCCGCGCACAACCAGCTGATGGGGAGACTGTAAAATATCGTACAGCATTTCATCTGGGAACGGATTGTAGGCGGTCTCAATGTCCTCAATGGGCATGGAGCAGAGCACCAGCCCGGCGGTCAGGTTGCGGGCACCAGAGTTATTTTCAATGCGGTTGCCCTCGATCACGCCATTGCTGATCCCGCCGTTCAGGAAGATGGCACCATTCTGGTTTTCATGGATGCTGTTATTGACCAGTGCAAAGCTGGTGTTCTCCCCCATAACGCAAAGGCCCTTGAAGGAAACATTGCTGATGTCAAGGTCAGCCAGATAGAAACTGCTGGAATTCTTGACATACACACCGTAATTGCACCCGCCGTTGATGACAAAGCCGGTCACGGCGGTATTTTCCGCCTGGTCCAGAACAATGGCTTTGTCCAGCGTTTCATTGTCGGGGGTCAGCACTGCGCCGTTGCCGTGCAGGATCGTACCAGTGGGGACCACCAGGGTGGCATCCATCACCAGAGCAGGGGAGATGACCTCCACCGTGCTGCCGGGGTTGGCTGCCAGAAAGTCATTCAGTTCTGCCAGGCTGGAACCGGTAAAATTCACAGCCTGGGCGGTTTCGGCGATGGCCAGGGGGGCCAGCTGGGTCATGACAGAGTTGTACAGGTTTTTCCAGTTGGCCTCCGGGGTATCAAAGGTGGCAGGGTCAATACCGAGGGTCTGAATGCGCTGGATGACCTGCAAAGGGGCAATCAGGCTTTCGGTGTCGGACTGGGTCATCCGCTCCAAAGCGGGCAGGGCATAGCGCTCGGTCAGGCTCTGGCTGTCGGTATCCAGCAGGGAAACATATTCCTCTGCGCCGGGATCCGCAAAATCCACAACCTGCCCGGTACCGGCCAGCACGCAGCTGATGGGCTCCGGCTCAGCGGTAGCCTGTGGTTCTGCGCTGGGGGCCAGGCTGAAAATCACATGCGGGGCAGGGGTCAGCTTGACCCCGACCACGCCGATCACGGTGGCAGCAGCAATGCCCGCAATGGTAAGAACAAACGAATTTGCCTTTTTTTTGGCCATAAGTGTAAGATTCCTTTCCAGGGAAAACCGGGGATAGGCCCGGTAAAATTATTTGTCCAGGTTCAGATACTTTTTCCAGAAGTCCAGACTGCGCACTTCGCCGCAGCGCTCGCGGTAGCTCTGGGCGGCAGCGTCAAACTGGGCGTCGATCTCCTTCATGCAGGCTTTCATCTCGCGCACGCAGCGGCTGTATTCTTCCTTGCTGCGCTCGGTCACAAAGCCTTTCTGGGAGTTGGAATCATAGTTCAGCACCTTCTGCACGCGGTAAGCATTGTAGGCGGTCATGTGCATCATGCTCACAACGGTGTTTTCGCGGGTGGGGGGCACCAGCCAGCCGTTGCGGGTCAGCTTGACCTTGAGGTTTTTCAGCTTGCCCTTGTTTTTTTCTTCCTCTTTGGTGGCGTACAGGTAGCGGGAATAATCAAACGGAACATCCAGCTGGTCCACCGGCTGGGCTTTGTAGCCATATGCCATAATCTCTTTGTGCAGGGCTTCGGCATCGGTCTGTTCCAGCCAGTCAATGCCTTTCAAAAAGTCGCGCACGCCGCGGATCAGCAGGTCAGCATTCTTATAGCGGTAGCGGTTCACTTCACCCATCACCTGGCTGCGCAGGTCGGCTTTCAGGGCGTTGGCATCATAGCCGGGGCAGTGCATGCTGTTGTCAATGCACTGGTTGCGCAGGATGTAGTAGTACATCGAGGAAGAATACTTGCTCTCAAACGGCTCATGCCATACGCAGATGCCGTTCAGGGTGACCAGGCGTTTGCAGTTGCGTAGGCCGTATTCAATGTCATCGCCGCGGATAAAGATGGGCATGGGCAGGTTGTCCGGCCGCACAACGGCAATGGGGATGCAGCAATACCACCAGGCGTTATACTCATGGCGTTCTTCCAGCTCATTGGCAACGCACAGGTCAACCTTGGTCAGATCAAAGTTGGCTTTGTGGCTGATCAACTGGCCCTGGTTCCAGGCGGCGCCGTTTTCTACCTGAATGTTAGGGCGGTCCAGCCGCAGCATGGCACCGCCGACAAATACGTCCGCATATTCCGGCTTGCGCAGGCTCAGCAGGGTGTAGGTGCGCAGCAGCACATCGGTATCCAGCACAATGTCATCATCCATGACCAGTACATGGGTAACGCCTGCGCCATTTTCGTTGGCTTTCAGGATCTCGATCATGCCGCGGGTAAAGCCGCCGGCACCGCCCACATTGGCGTTGGGCACAACATGCACGGTATCGCTGTTCAGCTTATCGTAATCCAGCGTCTGGCCGTTATCGGAAACAAACACTTCCAGGTGGTTGTGCAGCGGGCTGGCGGCGTTTTCCAAAATATCGCTGCGCATGCGGGCAATGTTGCCCATAACGAACGGCTCCCGGCGGAAGGTGCAGATATCCACGCCGATTTTGACGGGCTGCACATCCTTTTCAGCGGCATCGCACTCATAAGCGCCGCCGCAATAGGCGGCATTGCCGCTCAGGGCCTGCAGCTCAAAAAACAGCATGCCGTCAGCGCCCTTGGGAAAATCGAAGCAGAATTCCTGCACGGAATCCGCCTGCACTACTTTTTCGGCCAGCACGGCGCGCACGCTCTGGCTGTTGATGAAATGGCGGCTGCACAGCACAACGCGCAGCTTGCCGCTCAGTTTCAGCCGCAGCGAAAAATTCTGCGCGGCGGTGTAGCGGCGCCATTTGTCTGCGCTGACGCTGTTAAAGTAGGTATCAAAGCAGACACGTTCGCCCTGCTCAATGCGCAGGATATCCCCCTCATCGCGGAAGCTGGGGGCTTTCATACGGTAATACAGTCGGTCCTCGGTGCATATGCCCACGCGGGGCCAAAGCAGCTTTTGCAGCAGCATACGGTATTCTCCTTTCACTTTTTGCCTTATCATATCCGGCAAAGTATTCAAGTATCCGGCACAGCATTATAAAATGCCGCCGTTGGATTGTTTTCCGCGCGCCCATGCGCTCAATGTGCGGTAGGGCAGGTAACGCCCGGCCCGCAGCAGACGGGTGTTTTTGTTGGTCATCATGGCAGCGATGTGTGGGTAAGTCTGGCACAGCATCTCGTCATACCGGCGCAGGGCCAGGCCGGTTTCACGGTCGGGGGGAAAGCGCAGGTACAGCTCAATCAGGTACTGCGCCACATCCCGCGCCCGCTGCACCAGCAGCAGGTCCCGCCCGGCGGGGGCAGGCTGTGCGGCCAGCGGTTCGGCAGCATCCAACAGAATGCGCGCTACGCGGATGTAATCCTGCGTGTGGGCGCGGTAGCTGGCCATGCTCACGCTCTGGCCATCCCGCCCCAGGCGGTACTGGTACAGAACCACCGGCACAAAGCAGATGGTCTGCGCCGCAGCCATGCCAACAAACGTATAGCCCATATCCGTGTAGCTGCAATGCTCCGGCATGGGGCGCCATGCGGCGCGCAGAGTTTTGGTGCAGAGGGTCAGCGCGTGCATCTCCATGCACAAATCAGGTGTGGCCTGCTGCACTTCACCCACAGCATACACACGGTTTGTATCAAATTTGCAGCAGACATCAAAGGCCTTTCCGCTGCCGTTTTCCTGCACGGTGCGGTAGTTGGTGTATACCGCATCCGCCGTGCAGCTTTGCAGGCGGCGCAAAAGGGTCTGCAAAGCATTGGTGTCAAACCAGTCATCGCAGTCCAGCGTGCGAAAGTACCGCCCGGAGGCCAGCTCTACCGCGGTATTCAGCGTGGAGCCGTACCCGCCGTTCACCTTGCTCACCAGTCGGAAACTGCCGGGGTGTGCCTGCACAAAGGCCTGCGCCAGCGCGGCGGTGCCATCGGTGGAGCCATCATCAATAATGATCACATCCAGCAGCGCCTGCAGGCTTTCATCCGCCACCAGGCAGGATTCAAGCGCTTTTTGCAGCGTGGCAGCGCCGTTATAGGCGGCAACCGAAACCGTCAGCAGCTTTTCCATCAGGTTTCACCGGCCTCCATAGCGCGCACATAGTCCGCGCAGACTTCACGCGATGGCCCATCCCCGCGCAGAACACCGTGATCCAACCAGATGGAGCGCTGGCACAGCTGCTGCACCTGGTTGATATCATGGCTGACGAACAGCAGCGTGGTGCCGTTGGAAAGCATCTCTTCCATGCGGCGGTGGCATTTCTGCTGGAACATAAAGTCGCCAACGGCCAGCACTTCGTCACAAACCAGAATGTCGGCCTGTACTTCAGTGGCAATGGAAAAGCCCAAACGAGCGATCATGCCGCTGGAAAAGTTTTTGACCGGAACATCCACAAAATCTTTCAGCTCCGAAAATTCAATGATGCGGTCAAAATGCTCCATCATATAGTCCCGGTCGTGGCCAAGCACCGCGCCGTTCAGGAAAATGTTTTCCCGCGCGGTCAGATCCATGTCAAAACCGGCGCCCAGCTCGATCATGGGGGCAATTTCGCCGTTGACGGCAACGCTGCCGCCGGAAGGGTACATCACGCCGGAAATCACTTTCAGCATGGTGCTTTTGCCGCTGCCGTTGCGCCCGATCAGCGCCAGGGATTCGCCGCGCTTCATGCTAAAAGAAACATGTTTCAGTGCGTAAAATTCGTTAAAAAACAGCTTGTGGGTCAGCAGTTTTACGGTGTATTCTTTCAGGGTCTCAGTTTTTTCCTGCGCAAGGTTAAAGCGCATGGAAACGTCATTGACTTTAATAATCTCGTCCATACGTTACCTCACGTCAGATATACAGGATAAAGTTCTTTTGCAGCTTGCGGAACACCAACAGGCCAATAGCCATAGAGGCAACGGCGCAAAAAATGCAGGCAATCCAGGTGTTGGGGCCGGGAATGTTGCCGTACATCATCAGGTTGCGGAACAGGTTGATGTAGTGGTACAGCGGGTTCAGCTTCATCAGTTTCTGCAGGGTTTCCGGCAGGGCGGTGATGGGGTAGAACAGCGGGGTGGCGTACATCCAACCCATGGTAAGGATACTGTACAGGTGCATCATATCACGGAAATACACCGCCAGCGCGGAAAGCAGCAGCCCCAGCCCGCAGCTGAAAAAGAAGAGCAGCACCAGTGGCAGCCAGCTCAAAAAGATGGTCCAATAGAAGGTGGCACGGGTAAAGATCATGACCAGCAGAACCGCACCAAAGCTGAACAGCATGGTGACAAAGCGGGAAACCGCCTGGCTGATGGGGAAGATGAACTTGGGAATGTACACCTTTTTGATCAGCGGGGCGTTCTGAATAACAGAAGTCAGGCCCATGCTGGTGGTCTCATTGAAAAAGGTAAACAGAGTGTTGCCGCAGATCAGGTAAAGCGGGAAGTTTGGGATATCGTTGCGGAACATGTACGAAAAGATGATGCTTTGCAGCAGCATCATCAGCAGCGGGTTCAAAATGCTCCAGATGTAACCCAGAAAGCTGCGGCGGTATTTGACTTTCAGATCGCGGCTGACAAGTTCATGGATCAGCGGTTGGTATTTTTTCAGGTGGGTCCAGGCGCGCTGCGCGGAGACCTGCATTGTTTCGGCCATGTTTGGCTCCCTCCAGATTTATGGCCCGCATAAAACGTCAGAACGCTGTTTTGTGCGGCACTTGTATCAACACCCCGCGCGGCAGCCGCCGCCAGGGCACAATTTCTACTATTATACAATAAAAGACATTAAAATGCAATTCGAACCGGGCAGCAAAAAATCATGGGTGTGCGATGTTTTTTGCCGCCCGGTACCGCCCTTTTTGTGCAACAGTGAAAAGGAACGCAAAATATGAGCGCAGTTTGTGTAAAAATCGTTGAAACCGGGACGAAAATACGGTACAATAAATATGACATAACAAACTCTGCGGCGGGCCATGACCTGGTTTTGCCCGTGGGGCCAGAAAAGAGAGGTAGATGTTATGGAACATTTTAACCCCCTGCTCCTGCATAACGACAGCCCGGCTAAATTTATTACGATTGGTGAGGTCATGCTGCGCCTGACCCCGCCGAACTATGAAAAGATCCGTATGGCTTCCAACTTTGAAGCCAGCTATGGAGGCAGCGAGGCCAACATTGCCCTGGCTCTTGCCAACCTGGGTGTGGACAGCACGTTTTTCAGCGTGGTGCCCAACAACTCTTTGGGCAAAAGTGCGGTGCGCTGGCTGCGCTCCAATGATGTGCACTGTACCCCGATGATCCTTTCCACCCCGGAGGAAACCCCGACCCACCGTCTGGGCACCTATTACCTGGAAACCGGTTACGGCATCCGCCCCAGCAAGGTTACTTACGACCGCAAGCACTCCGCTTTTACGGAGTATGACCTTTCCAAAGTGAATCTGGACGCCCTGCTGGACGGCTTTGACTGGCTGCATCTTTCCGGCATTACCCCGGCTTTGGGCCAGAACTGCGCCGATTTTGTGATGGCCTGCCTGAAAAAAGCCAAGGAAAAGGGCCTGACCGTCAGCTTCGACGGCAACTTCCGCTCCACCCTGTGGACTTGGGAAGAAGCCCGTGACTACTGCACCAAGTGCCTGCCCTATGTGGATGTTCTGTTTGGCATTGAGCCTTACCACCTGTGGAAAGACGATGCCGACCACGCCCAGGGCGACTGGAAAGACGGCGTGCCCCTACAGCCCAGCTATGAACAGCAGGATGAGATCTTCCAGCGCTTTGTGGAGCGTTACCCCAACATCAAGTGCATTGCCCGCCATGTGCGTTATGCCCATTCCGGCTCCGAGAACAGCCTGAAAGCCTTTATGTGGTATGAGGACCATACCTTTGAAAGCAAGCTGTTTACCTTTAATATTCTGGACCGTGTAGGCGGCGGTGATGCATTTGCCAGCGGCCTGATTTACGCCATGCTGCACAACTACAAGCCGATGGATATGGTCAACTTTGCGGTGGCAAGCTCCGCCATCAAGCACACCATCCATGGCGATGCCAACATCACCGATGATGTTTCCACCATCCGCAACCTGATGGACATGAATTACGATATCAAGCGCTGAGAATAAGTTTGTTTTCAGCAGTGCCCCAAAACGGTGCAGCAGGCTGCGGCTTTGCTGCACCGTTTTTGTATGGGGGTAAGATTGGTTTAGAACCGTTTAAGAATGTACAAACCTTGCATCCCGTGTTATAATAATGCCGAATCAGTAAATGAAAAAGGTGGGTAGATTATGGAACAAAACACCGTTCAAAAACCGGATTGCGCCGCCATTACGGCGCAGGCACGCCAGGCAGCGGAAGAACTGCTGGCGGCTGCACACCTGCGCGCCGGGGATATTTTTGTGGTCGGCTGCTCTTCCAGCGAGATCGTTGGCGGGCATATTGGCAAGGACAGCAGCATGGAAGCCGCCGCGGCTGTGCTGGCGGGTATTCTGCCGGTGCTCAAAGCGCAGGGCGTCTATCTGGCGGCCCAGTGCTGCGAACACCTGAATCGCGCCATTGTCATCGAGCAGGAAGCTGCCGAAAAGTATGGTTATGAACAGGTGAACGCCGTGCCGCAGCCCCATGCGGGCGGCAGCTGGGCAACCAACTGCTGGCAGGCGTTTGAACATCCGGTTCTGGTGGAGGAAGTGCGTGCTGCTGCCGGAATTGATATCGGCGGTACGCTGATTGGCATGCACTTAAAGCGCGTGGCCGTGCCGGTGCGCCTGACCATCAAGCAGATCGGCGCTGCGCCCATCATCTGCGCCCGCACCCGCCCCAAATACATCGGCGGCAGCCGCGCCGTTTACCAGGAGATGTGAACCATGCTGACACAGGAACAACTGACAATGATGGCCGAAAATGTGGCCCGCATCCGTGAAAATATGGCTGCCGCTGCGCGTGAAGCCGGCCGCGACCCGGCAGATATTCTGCTGTGCGCCGCCTGCAAGACCCGCACCGTGGAAGAGGTGATTGCCAGCGCCGTTCTGCCCATTGACCTGTTTGGCGAAAATCATGTGCAGGAACTGGTGGAAAAGACCGACGCCAACGCTTATTGCGGTAAGCCGGGGCATTTTATCGGCCATTTGCAGACCAACAAGGTCAACAAAGTGGTGGGCCGTGCTGCTTTGATTGAAAGCGTGGACAGCGAGCATCTGCTGCAAAAGGTGGAGCGCGCCGCTGCCGCCGCAAACCTGACCCAGGAAATTTTGATCGAGATCAACATCGGCGGGGAAGAGAGCAAGTCTGGCATTTCTGCCGAAAGCCTGTGGCCCCTGCTGGATATGGCAGCCGCACAGCCGCATATCCGCCTGCGCGGCCTGATGGCCATCCCGCCGGCAGCTGCAACCCCGGATGAGACCCGCGCGTTCTTTGCCCAAATGCGGGAACTGCTGGCAAAAGCTGCTGACCGCCATTATGAGAACGCCAAAATGGATATCCTTTCCATGGGCATGAGCGGAGATTACCCCGATGCCATCCGCGAGGGTGCCACCATTGTGCGCATCGGCACCGCCATTTACGGCGCACGCGATTACAGCAAAAAGGCATAAGGCATTCCAGGAACCCATACCTGCACGTTGACAGCTGCAAGGTGAATAGGTAAAGCAACAGCCCGGAACCACCGCAAATGCAGGCGGCAGTTCCGGGCTGTTTTGTTAAGCGGTGGTGGGGGCGTGGGCCTCAAAAGTCTCCACCGGAGACTTTTGTGCGCGGCTTAGCCGTGCCGCCCTGTTCGCCCCCCATGACCATGCCAAAAAAAGACCCCAAAAAGCTCTGCGCCTTTTGGGGTTTTATATCAGTGCCGGTGGTGGGGGTCGAACCCACACGGTGTCACCACCAACGGATTTTGAGTCGGCCCAAGTGAGAAGAACTTGGTGGATTTTTTAGGAATTTCAAGGAACTTATTTCCTGCCCTTTTTAGTGAAAAAGCACCTATCCACGATACAATTTTTGATTTTCGGACGTACTTACGATTGGAAATCTGGCAGACCAACGTAGTTGAGAAATCACTCTCGCTTTGTGGACAATCTTTCAAAAATGGCAGACTAAAAACCACCGCATTCGGAAAGTAGAGGCACATAAAAAACGGCAGTACCCAATAGCGGACATTTTTCTACTATCTAACGGTTTGGCGACCCGCTATTATTCAAAAACTGTCATTCTGCCACTTTGTTACACTTGTCAAAACTATCCAAGGGGAAACTGTATCTTTTTATAGGAATGGGCTGCGGCGCGTTCCTCTCCCCCACACCCCCTCTCCAGCTGGCTGAAGAAGCAGCCAACTGAAAAAGAGAATATCGGCTCTTGTAAGCATCTTACCTGTCACACAGGCAAGGTGCTTTTTTATTTCAAAAATCGGAGGTCATCATGGGCAAATATCAGAAAAATATCGAAGCTGCGCGGCGTATCAGCGTGATGCAGTATCTTCAAGCCTATCACCCCGGCGAACTGGTTCGCAAAACGGACAAGGAGTATTGCACCAAGACGCACAGCAGCCTTGTTATCACGCCCGCAAATGGGCTGTTTCACTGGTTTTCGCAGAGCAAGGGTGGCAACAATGCACTCGACTATCTGGTAAAGGTCGAGGGCATGGATTTTGTCTCAGCGGTACGGTTGCTGAACGAAATGACACCGATGCCGGTCTCTGTTCAGACGGCTAAGGCAGCACCTGTGCAGCAGCAGACATCCCGCCCCTTTGTGCTGCCGCCTGCGGACAGGAACGCCGAAGCTGCAACGGCCTATCTGATGCGGCGCGGTATCAGCCCGAAAGTGCTGCGCTACTGTGTGGGTAGTGGAATCCTATACCAAACTACGCGCGGCAACTATCGCAACTGCGTTTTTGTGGGCAAAGATGAAAACGGCGTACCGCGCTCTGCTTTTCAGCGCGGCTGTCAAGGCAGCTTTCGCGGAGATGTCGCGGGCAGCCAAAAACAGTATGGCTTTCTGATTCCCGCCGAATCGGAAAACTGCGATACCGTTGAGATCTACGAAGCTCCTATTGATGCCATGTCCGGCGCAACGCTGCGGCAGTACAAACATGATTCCCCGTGGCGCAGCGTCCACTACTTGGCGCTGGGCGGGTTGAACCATCAGCCGATTGACTACTTTTTGCAGCAGCATCCAGAAGTAAAGCGCGTGTCGCTTTGCTTTGACCGTGACGACCCCGGACGGAACTTCACAAAAATTGTTGCGAAACGGCTTGCAGAACGCGGATATATCGTACAGGACACGCCCCCAGCCATAGGCAAGGATTATAACGACTATCTGCTGGCGGCTCGTAGACTTATCAGCATGGAACGGTAAAGGAGTGGAACATGAAAACTATTGCAGTTGCAAACCAAAAAGGCGGTGTGGGCAAAACGACCACCACAGTAAACCTCGGCACAGCACTTGCGGCTATGGGCTACAAGGTGCTGTTGGTGGACGCCGACCCGCAGGGCGATTTGAGCAGCTATCTCGGCTATGAGGGCACCGAAAACGGCGCAACAATCAGCGACCTAATGGAATCGGTTATCAAGGACGAAAAGCCGCCAGAAGTAGTAATTCACCATGAAGAAAAGGTGGATTTCATTCCTTCCGACATTGGTCTGTCCGATATGGAAGTGAGCCTTGTAAACGTTATGGCGCACGAGAAAATCATGGAACAGGCATTGGAGCCGTTCAAGGATAAATACGACTACTGCTTGATCGACTGTATGCCCTCGCTGGGCATCATCACCGTAGCATCGCTTGTTGCGGCTGACAGGGTGTTGATTCCTGTGCAGGCGCAGCATTTCGCCCTCAAAGGTCTGGTGTCCCTGTTCAAATCCGTCAACCAAGTGAAGCGCCGTATCAATTCCCGGCTGGATATTGACGGCATTGTGCTGACGATGGTGGACAAGCGCACCAACCTTTCCAAAGATGTGTGTGCTGCCCTGCGCAGCGCCTACGGTCACGCGCTGAAAATTTACCGTGCAGAAATCCCGGTCAGTACGCGCACAGCAGAAAGCGCCGCCAGTACACATAGCGTGCTGACCTACGATGCCAACGGCCCGGCCAGTTTGGCATACAAAGCGCTTGCCAAGGAGGTGACGGAGAATGAGAGAGTACGGCAGCAACATCAATCTGCCCTCGCTCGATAATCTGTTTTCGAGTGAGCAGGAACGGCAGGATGCAAAATTAGAGAAAATCCAAATTTTGCCGCTGACGGAATTACATCCCTTTCGGAATCACCCTTTTCAAGTTCGTGACGATGACGAGATGGACAAAATGGTGGACAGTGTCAAGGAATACGGTGTCATGACCCCTGCCATTGTCCGCCCTCGGAAAGATGGTGGGTATGAAATTGTAGCGGGCCACCGTCGCTGCCATGCCAGTCAGCGGGCGGGCGTGGAGACCATGCCCTGCATTGTACGGGATATGGACGACGATACTGCTATTATTCTGATGGTGGACAGTAACTGCCAACGAGAGCATATTTTGCCGAGCGAAAAGGCGAAAGCCTATGAAATGAAGTTGGAAGCTATTCGTAGAAAAGCCGGTAGACCGTCAAAAGAAAATTCCCGACAAGTTGTCGGGGATTTTGAAAGCGCCGATTTAGTCGGTCAAGCAAGCGGCGAAAGCGGGCGGCAAGTCCAGCGCTTCATCCGTCTGAACAAACTCACCCCCGAACTTATGAAAATGGTGGATGATGGCAAGCTAAAAACCACTCCCGCCGTGGAACTTAGCTACCTTACCCCAGAAGAACAAGAGGACTTCCTCTCTTATATGGAATCCGAGGGTTGCACACCATCGCTGTCACAGGCGCAAAAGCTCAAAGAAGCCAGCAAAGAAAGCGTACTGACACCAGAAAAAATCCAGCATATTATGGCCGCCAAACCGCCAAGTGTAAAGCCGCGTGACCCGCAGCTTATGATTCCAGTTGCTAAAGTTGAGCGCTATTTTCCCAAAGGATTTACGAGCGACCAGATGCAGCAGGTTATCGTAAAACTGCTGGAAAACTATGCCCGCGCCCACCAGCACGGCAGCAGATGAGGGGGGACACTGATGACGAGATTATTAGTTGTTGAACCCAGCTACTGCCCTTATCAAGCGGGTTTTTCCAGTGCGGCGACTGCGGTTTCCGAGGTAATCGAGGGTGAAAGCCAAATTCTAAAACCGTTTGGCACACCTCGCATCGGGCTGATATGTAGTAAATCGCAAAGCCAGCTGAAATATAACAGACAGGTCAATGACGAGGGAATTACCGTGCGCGGGCGATTTCTCATCTGCGGGCTAAATGGTGATAAAGTCGTGGGCTTATCCAAAGACCAAGCAGACCGATACAGCCGTCTACTTTTTCTACCGCAAGTCGAAGATATGGCAAGCGGTGAACTGCCCGCCGCAAAGGTACGCCCGCAGGATGAACGCTACGGGAACAAACTATCTTTTTGGGAAAGGTTGGAAAGATAATGGAAGAAAAGACAGATAAAGTAGTCGGCTACATCGAATATCTCGGTGCAGGCGGGATGATCGGTGAAATCGTTCCTTACACAAGCGTGGAAAAATTCAAGGATGAAATTCTGGATTCCTTGGATTGTGGGCGGCCAGTGACACCGGTTGTATTCTCAGATGAACTGGATGAGCCACTCCAATTTGATTCAGACACCTATTTTCCGTGGGGATTTCGCAGCGAAAAGCGAGTGCAAATCCCTTATGAAATCTATCAAACTAACAGGCGAGACCTTGTTTTTATGGAGTATTCTCCTGCGAGGCTCGCTGCCGGAGCAAAGGACTACGAACTCGTGTACAAGGGGCAGATGGAGCGTTGGGAAACGCTGGACAGCATTTATTCACGGCATAATCGGGATGACCGTCCAAACGCCAAAAGTATGCGTTCCGTCTCTGTCAGCGATATTATTGTGACACACAAAGATAACGAGACACACGCTTTTTATGTTCAGCCGATTGGGTATAAGCAGGTAGATAACTTGTTGCCGGAACTTGAAAATGCCACACTGTCAAAAGCAGAACAGCACGAGCGATAAGGAGCAGCCTATGGCTAAATACGAAAATATCCGTGCGCTTGCCAAAAAGCAACTGCAAGCCGTAACGGAGAGCAGTGACCGCTGGAAAGCATTTTTGCGGACAGCGGCCATTGCTTATAATTATAGTTTCCCAAACCAGCTTTTGATTCACGAGCAAAGCCCCACCGCCACAGCCGTGGCCGACATAGCTTACTGGAATAATAATGCGGGTCGCTGGGTCAAGCGCGGCGCACACGGTATCGCGGTATTTGACACGCGGGCAAATTCTTCCCGGCTGCGGTATCTGTTTGACATTTCCGATACCATCCCCCGTGCGGAGGTCCCCGACGCGCTGCCGTGGGTCATTACAGACCAGAACTGGCGGCCTGTTTGGGATAAAATCGTAGCGGATAATCACGCTGACAGCATCCAGAGCGCTCTCCTCATGCTCTCTACATCCTGCGTTGCCCAGCGCAGCGCCATGTTCACAACCGCACTGGGAAAAGCCATAGACGGCAGCAGCTTACAGTGGGCCAAGCCGGACGAACAGCGGCAGCTATTTATACAGCTTATCACCCAAAGCTGTCTGTATATGGCCGCGCTGCGGTGCGGCGTGGATACTGCGCGGCTGGATCTGTCTGCCCTTGAGTCCGTGAACCAGTTTGATACAAACCGCATCACTCTGTGTTTGGGCAGCGCTTGCCAACAGGCGGCACGGCCTCTCATGCAGCAGATCGGCAGCATCACGAGAGAAATCGACAGTGTTGCACGCGCCGAAAAAGTCCGCTATTATGGTGACAAACAGGAAGAAACCAATAACACCAAGGAGGTCAACAATGGAGTACATGATGGTGAACGGCTACCAAATCCCGGCGCTGACGCTGAACGAGCCGCCGATGCCGGAGATCGGCAAGTACGGCAGCCTGCGGCGGAAATTCCTGCGAGAGAACGCGCCGATGGTGTTCGACGAGATGCTGCTGGAGGGAACGCTTTACCCGCATCTGGCGGAGATGGACAACGCAGTACACCGGCAAATCGAGCAGACGATGCAGACGCTGATGCAGCAGAGCACCGCCCCGAACCGGCAGACAGACCCGATGGGCTGGACGCAGTGGATGAACGCCTTGCAGAGCCAAGCCGAGGAACTGGCGATGCAGCAGATTTACAGCCTGTAATACAAGAACCCCAAGCGGAGAGCGATACCACGCCCTCCGCTTTTTCTGTACCCATTTCTGATTTGCCGCCGCTGAGCGATGAACTGATTCTAGGCTTGCTGGCGAAAGAATCCTCCAGCCGTACCGACAATGCGGCTATTCTGGAATATTTCAATGAGCATCCCGACCTTGCCGAGCGCAGCGCCTTTTGCAAGCACTGTTACAAGCAAATTTATACATATTTGTTCGTGGATGACCATACCGTGGGTTTTATCCGGCATGATATGTACCTTGAACTTTGGGAGGGCAACTATCTTACCAAAACAGCACAGGTCAATCTGACATGGGATGCTGTTGCCGCAAAGATTGCTGACCTTATCGAGCAGGGGCGGCTGATGGTTCCCATCAAAGCAGCACCCGTGCAGCAGCAGATGGAGCAGCTTACTCTTACTCCCGAAGATTCTGAAAAGGCAGGGCTGCCGAGCCATGAGCAGCAAGCAAAAAATATCGACCTTGCAGCAGAAGCCAAAAAGTGGAACAAGCCCATCATTGACGCATCCGGCAAGTACATTACGGAGCAGGACATTACCGATGCACTGTGCAAAGGCGGCGGGTTTGAAGATAGCAAATTTCGCATTCAGCAATATCTCTCTGCACAGGTACTTCCTATCGAGGAAGATCAAGCCCGCTGGCTGAAAAAAGAATACGGCATCGGCGGCGGCACATGGTTCTTCCGTGATGGTGGGCGCGGCTTTCTTAACCACATGAGCAAAAATCTTGAGATCACCCGACGTACAGAGGACGGCGAGTATCGCCGCGTTTTGAAGTGGAAAGAGGTTGCCCAGCGCCTGCGGCTTTTGGTTTACAACGACCAGTATCTGACCGATGCCGAAAAAGCCCCCTATCAGGCATGGGCAGCAGAACAGCAAGCCGCCCGCGCAGCGAACGATGCCGCCCTCGATCATGCAAAACACGCCATCACGGATTTCTGTGAGAATGAGGGGCTAAACGAGCCGAATTTCTCCGACTTGACCCGCGTGGAGTTTGCTTACTCTACCACCGAGGACGATGAGCACGAAATCCAAGTGTATGCCAATCTTCTGCGGAACGAAATCCGCTATGAGGTTGACGGTAACATTGTCCATATCGACTACTTTCACGATAACCACGAGCTTGCCGCGCAGGGTATTGAAAACAGCGCTTTCTCGGATTTTATCAATACCGCCGAAGCAGAGTTTGAAAAGCATCATCCGACTACAAGAAAAGTCGAAAAATCACCTGTAACTATCGGCAGTACGGTTTATCTGGAAGATGCCAGACCCTTTACCGTCGAGGAAATCGGCAGAGAAAACATTCATCTGCGGGATGAAAGTTTCCCGCTGGTAGGCCGTGCCGTCAGCCATGAAGAATTTGCGCGGCTGCTTGCGGCCAACCCCAAAAATGCAGCACTATCCGCCCCGGAAGTTCCAAGCCGCCAAGAGCAGCCGGAAGAAACTGCCGAACCCATCGTGGGCGAAGTCATCGAAGAACCCAACCCCTTTGTGGCGCAGGTTATGGCGGACGCAGAACGGCTTTCGGCAGAAGATGAACCTTACCACCGCGAACCCATTACCTATGAAGCCCCTTATCTGGATAACCTGCCGACAGCACAGCGAGAAAAGTTTGCAGCCAACATTGCCGCCATCCAAAAGCTGAAAGAAATTGAGCAGCGCGTAGCGAACGGCGGCAGCCCTGCTTTTGAGGATGAACAGAGAATTTTAGCACAGTACACGGGCTGGGGCGGGCTTTCGGATGCGTTCGACCCGAACAAAAGTGCATGGTCGAACGAGTACAGCCAGCTGAAAGCAGCATTGTCTGAATCTGAGTATGAAGCTGCCCGCAGCAGCACCCTGACGGCGTTTTATACCCCCGCCACCGTTATCCACCCCATCTACCGTGCACTGGAGCGCTTCGGCGTAAAGGGCGGCAAAATCCTAGAACCCAGCATGGGCACAGGCGCATTTCTCGCACACGGACATTTTGGCAGCAGTGATGCCAAATTCTACGGCGTAGAATTGGACAGCATCACAGGCCGCATCTCAAAGCAGTTGTATCAAAAGGCCAATATCCAAGTGACCGGCTATGAAAATGCGCTTCTCCCCGACAACTATTTTGACTGCGTTATTGGCAATGTCCCTTTCGGTAATTTTCAAGTCAATGACCCGCAGTATAACCGGCTGCATTTTCCCATTCACGACTATTTCTTTGCCAAGAGCATCGACAAGCTGCGCACCGGCGGCATCATGGCGTTCATCACCTCCAGCGGCACATTGGACAAAAAGGATGACCGCGCCCGCAAGTACATCGCCGAGCGCTGCGACCTCATCGGTGCGGTGCGCTTGCCCAACAATGCGTTCAAGGGCAGCGGCACAAAGATCACGACCGATGTAATATTTCTGCAAAAGCGCGATACGCTGCGCCAGCAGGACGAGCCTTGGCTGCACCTTGCAGAAGATGCCAACGGCATTACCATGAACCGCTACTTTGTGGAGCACCCTGAAATGATTTGCGGCAGAATGGAGATAGTCTCCGGGCCGTATGGCCCGACTTCCACCTGCCAGCCAATAGACCCCGATGCGGTGGACCGTTTCGGAAAGCCGTTGTTGGAAACGCAAATCGACACTGCTATGCAGCACTTGACCGCCACGCTGACAAAAGCCGAAATCTCTGTGCAGGAAGAAAGCGGCGAGGATACCAAGTACATTGATGCCGATCCCTTTGTGCGTAATTTCAGCTACACGGTAAAGGACGATAAAATCTATTACCGTGAGGGCGCAGTCATGCGGGAATGTAATCCCAACGCAGCCTCTGCCGAGCGTATCCGCAAACTGGTGGAACTGCGCGACACCACCCGCGCATTGATCGATGCGCAGTTGCAGGACTTGTCGGACGAGGAAATCCACCGTCTGCAAGCCCAGCTTAACCGCCAGTATGATGCCTTCCGCGCCAAGCACGGCCTAATCAACAGCCGCAGCGCGGAGTTGTCTTTCCGGGATGACAGCAGCTACTATTTGCTGTGTTCACTGGAAAATGTCGATGAAAAAGGAAACTTTATCAGCAAGTCGGATATGTTCACCAAGAGAACTATTCGCTCTGCACAGATACCCGACCACGCCGACACGGCATCGGACGCTCTGGCACTGAGCATCGGGGAACGTGCCAAGGTCGATATGCCCTACATGATGCACCTTACCGGGAAAGATGAAGCGACGCTTGCCAAGGAACTGGCGGGCGTTATTTTTGTAGAGCCTTTCCGCAAACAGGAGGACGGCAGCCCTGTTTACCTTATGGCGGACGAGTATTTATCCGGCAATGTGCGCGAAAAGCTGCGCATTGCTCATGTTGCAGCCGACCAAGACCCGGCGTTCCGCATCAATGTAGAAGCGCTGGAGCAGGTGCAGCCCAAGGACTTGACGGCGGGCGAGATAACGGTCCGGTTGGGTGTCACATGGATTGGGCCGGAAATCATCAAGCAGTTTGCCGATGAACTTTTTCAGTCAACCTACCGCGAACAAAAAATAGCTGTCCGTTACAATGAATACCTGAATAACTGGTATATTTCCAACAAGAGCCAGGGCAACGATAATATCCGCGTCACGAACACCTACGGCACAAAACGTATCAACGGCTATCATTTGTTGGAGAACGCACTCAACCTGCGGGCCACCAAAATTTACGATACAATCTATGACGAAAACGGCAAGGAGCAGCATAAACTCAATGGTCCTGCCACCGAAGAAGCACAGGCCAAGCAGCGGATGATAGAAGATGCTTTTAAAGACTGGATTTTCAAGGACCGTGAACGCCGGGAAAGCTTGGTGGCGCTGTACAATGAAAAGTTCAACTGCATCCGCCCCCGTGAGTACGACGGCAGCCACATCCAGTTTTTCGGCATGAACCCGGAAATCGCGCTGCGGCCCCACCAGCGCAATGCCATTGCACATATTTTGTACGGGCACAACACACTGCTGGCGCACACTGTCGGCGCAGGAAAAACCTATGAGATGGTCGCCGCCGCGATGGAGAAAAAGCGATTGGGATTATGCAGCAAAACACTTGTCGCCGTGCCAAATCATCTGACAGGCCAATTTGCCAGTGAAGCGCTGAAGCTATACCCCAACGCAAACATTTTGGTGACAACGCAGCGCGATTTTGAAAAGTCAAACCGTAAACGGTTTTGCGCCAAAATCGCCACCGGCAACTATGACATTGTGGTAATCGGTCACAGCCAGTTTGAAAAGATTCCACTTTCCGATGCCAGAAAAGCCGAGTTTATCCGCAAGCAAATTGACGAACTGGAGATGCAGTTGGAGAGCATGGACAACAGCGACAGCCGTCTGACCGTCAAGCAGTTGGAAAGTAAGAAAAAGCAGTTGAAAACCAAGCTGTCAAATTTGCTGGACGCCCCGAAGCGGGATGATGTGGTGACTTTTGAGGAACTGGGCGCAGACTCCCTCATGGTCGATGAAGCACACAATTTCAAGAACCTCATGACCGTTACAAAGATGCACAACATCGCGGGTATCAGCACCACCGAGAGCCAAAAGGCCAGTGACCTGTTTATGAAGTGCCAGTACCTTGATGAAATCACCGGGGCGCGGGGCGTAACGTTTGCCACGGGCACCCCCATTTCCAACAGCATGACCGAGCTGTATACCATGCAGCGCTATTTGCAGCAGTACACCTTGGAACGCAACGGCCTTGCAAACTTTGATAGTTGGGCGGCCACCTTTGGCGAAACCGTCACAGCCATCGAACTTGCACCGGAGGGAACCGGCTACCGCACAAAAACACGCTTTGCTCGTTTTTTCAATCTGCCGGAACTTATGGCAATGTTCAAGGAATGCGCTGACATTCAAACAGCAGATATGCTGAAATTACCTGTCCCTGCCCTTGTGGGCGGCAAGCCGACCAACATCCAGCTAAAGCCCTCTGAAATACAAAAACAGATGGTAGCGGAATTGGGCGAACGGGCCGACAAAATCCGCAATAAAATGGTAAAGCCCTATGAGGACAATATGCTGAAAATCACCAACGACGGACGCAAATTGGCGCTGGATCAGCGCTTGATCGACCCCGACTTGCCCGATGATCCTGACAGCAAGGTCAATATCTGTGTGGGCAAAATTTTTGAGATATGGGAGCATACCATGCCTCAACGCAGTGCGCAGCTTGTTTTCTGCGATCTGTCTACGCCCAAGGCGGGCGTTTTCAATGTCTACGATGACATGAAAGCAAAGCTGATCGAACGCGGAATCCCCGAAACAGAAATTGCCTTCATCCATGAAGCGAACACCGATGCCCGCAAGACGGAACTTTTCGGAAAAGTTCGCAGCGGCGCAGTTCGTGTGCTGATGGGCAGCACGGCCAAAATGGGAGCTGGCACCAATGTGCAACAGCGTCTTGTGGCGCTGCACCATCTGGATGTGCCGTGGCGGCCATCTGATATTGAGCAGCGTGAGGGCAGAATATTACGACAGGGCAATGAAAATAAGGAGGTCTATGTTTTCCGTTATGTCACCGAAGGTACATTTGATGCCTACTCGTGGCAGCTTATCGAGAATAAGCAAAAATTCATCGGGCAGATCATGACCTCAAAATCTCCTGCTCGCAGCTGCAATGATATGGACGAGGCTGCACTGTCCTATGCCGAGGTAAAAGCATTGGCGGCTGGCAATCCGCTTATCAAGGAAAAGATGGACTTGGACGTGCAGTTGACCCGTCTTAAAACACTGAAAGCTGCCCATGACAGCCAGCGTTATGAACTGGAAAATAAAATTGCCATCGGCTTCCCGGCTGAAATCCGAAAATGCAAAGAACAGATTGAAAATGCCACAGTAGATGCTGTAACCGTAAAGGAACATTCCGTAGTGGATGCGGACGGCAAAGATGTTTTCTGTATCCAGTTGGAAAAGAAAGTTTACTACGAAAAAGAACCTGCGGGGAAAGCCCTGTTAGGTCTGCTGGGCTTGGCACTGAATAGCGAAAAGCCCGTACCTATCGGGTATTTCAAGGGTATGGAACTGCAAATCCAACATCTACCTTTTGGCAACGAGTACCATGCAAGATTGGCTGGCTCTGGTACATATAGCACTCAGCTGGGAGCTGATGTGCTAGGCAATCTGACACGCCTTTCCAATTTGGCAAATGGTATTGAACCGAGCATTGAAAAGACCCGCAATATGCAAATCCAGTTGGAACAGCAGCTTGCCAGCGCCGAGGAAGAAGTCAAGCGGCCATTTCCACAGGCAACGGAACTGACTGAAAAGAGTAAGCGTCTTGCGGTGCTGGAGGGACTGCTGAACATGAACGACAAAGACATTGTGACCGACACCGAGCCGGAACAACAGTGTCAGACCGACAATCGACAGCGTGGACAGGAGGAACGATAAATTTTATGATTAAAGGCAGAAAGACAAATCGTATACGCGACCACCCCAAGGATGAAAGGAGTAGTTTTTATGAAAAAATCTATTGTTGCATTGGGCATGGTATTGGCGCTGTCCGGGTGTGCAGCGGCAGCGGATGAAACTCTTGCGGCTGAACCGGCTGCACTGGTGGAAATCTCACCGGCCACCGAAGAAACTGCGCAGCCGGTGGAAGCTGCTGCAACTGCCGAACCTGCGCAGACTGCAACCCCTGCGCCGACACCCGAACCGACACAGACCCCCACGCCCGCGCCGACAGCAGAGCCTACGGCAGTCCCCACCGCAGAACCCACGCAAGCCCCGGTGGAGGAAACCGTAGCCGCCACTCCGGCACAGGTTAGTATGAGTTATGGTGCGGTGCCGTTCGACCTTGCAGCCGGCACGGAGCAATGGTGGAGCATCGACAGCAGCGACAGCGCATACTGGGCCGTGCAGGAGAACATCAACGCCATCCGTGCGGCGGCGGGACTTTCCCCGCTGGCAATGGACGGCGGGCTGAGCGCGGCGGCAGATGCCCGCTGCGAATGTTTTGTCGCGGGCGGTGCGTTCGACCACAGCGGCATGACTACCCGCAGCGAAATCTGCGCGGCAGGGCCTATCGGCTCGGCCAGCAGCGTATGCAGCTATTGGCAGAACAGTCCTGCCCACTATGCCAACATCACCAACGCCAGCTTTACGAGCATGGGTGTGGCCTGTTGGTTTTGCTCCACCGCCGAGGGGCAGTATACCTACTGGACTGTCACATTCAACTAAAACTCCCACTTGTTTTCATACACAAATTATGATATAATTTCTGTATGAAAGAGAGGTGCTATCTATGCCGAACATTCGTTCCAGCGCAGATTTGAGAAACAACTACAATGACATTTCCTCTTACTGCCATGCCTACAACGAGCCTGTCTTTATTACCAAAAACGGTAAGGGCGACCTTGCCGTTATGAGCATGGAAACCTATGAGGAAATGGCGGGCCGCATTGAACTGTACAGCAAGCTGCAAGAGGGCCTTGCCGACATTGACGCTGGGAACACGCGCCCCTTTGCCGATGTTATGGCTGATTTGCGCCACCGCAGGGAGCGCAGATGAAATACAACATTCACATTACCCACGCTGCCGAGCGCGATATGGCGAACGCCTACGACTATATCGACCTTGTACTGAAAAATCCAACTGCCGCCGACAAGCTGTTGGATGTGGCCGACGAAAAAATCGGAGCACTGGCAGAATTCCCGCACAAATTTGAAGTCGTTTCCGACAAACTGCTTTCCTTATGGGGAATCCGCTTCACCATCGTTATGAATTACCTTGCGTTTTACACGGTGGACGATGCCACGCAAACGGTGCATATCGTGCGGTTTCTCTACGGCAAAAGCAACTGGATCCCCATTCTGAAAACAGATGCAGCAAACGGAAGTTTACCGGTGTTCTCATAACCGAATATTTTATCTGGGCGCTCACTTTTGTGGGCGCTTTTTCTATTGGAGGAAAACATGATTTATGACGAACTTATTGAAGAATTAGCGTTGACCCTGCTTACAAAGGCAAGGTATGAGGGCTGTATTAGCGTTATAGACGGTTTCTCACAGTGCGAGGAGGATAAAACTCGCATAGAGTATCCTATTGACGGTGTTATGCGCATCATGCCGGTGGGCAGCGAAATCTGGCCGGAAGAGTGCGAACCGTTACTGAAAAAAATCGGTGCTGAAACGATTGGAGACGTTGCCGATTATCTAAACAAAAGCAAATCCGAAAATTCAAGTGCCGATGATGTTCTTTTTACTGCGTTGCTCAAAATCTGCTATGAGAATATGGACATGGACGGCAAGATGGTATTTTGGGAAGATATGCTTGAAAACAACTCCTTGGAATGGAGAGATGTTGAATGATTTGCATACACGAAGTGATTTATTCAGTATGCAGTCGTAATTTTTGTGGGATCTTATCTGCTTCGGAGGATTTTATGACGCACGATGAAATGATGAGTCTGTTAGCCAACACATTGGCAGATGCAGCCGGACACGCTGGCTGTTTACCTATTTTGGACTGTTTCAGCCCGCATCCGGGAGAGGAAGTAACCGTAAGCATTCCTATGTGTGACGACACGGTGGATATTGTGCTGGAAGATCTCGGTTTTCCGCACGAGTGGGAAGAATTGTTGGAGAACAGCGGTGCAGATACTATGGGCGACCTTGTTGATTACCTGTGCTATTGTTCGCAAAACAATATTTCTCTTGCCATTTCCCCTGAAGATGAGGAAAAGCTGTATGCAACGCTGATTGATGTCTGCTATGAAAATATGTCTTATGACAGGCAGGTCGATTTTTGGCGTCATGTGCTGGAAACCAATTCTTTGGTGTGCGAGGTAAAAGAATGACCCTGCAGGAGCAGCTCTGCGAAAAAATGCGGGTGGAGCAGAGCGCCTATTGCCTATGGCTGACCGCACAGCCGCCAGAAGAAATTCTACATCACGCCTACGAGTACAGCGTCCGTGAGGACATTATTCTTGCAACGGAAGAAATGAACCTCACCCCTGCACAGGTGCGGGCGCTGCTGAAATCTCCCGCGCCGCTGGCGGATGTGTATAAGGATTTTTCCAAGCTGGAAACCGATTATATGAGCATTGTGGCTCAGTGCGTGGAAGACCGTGCAGATGACTTGCTGAAAAAGGAGCAGCAGCAGAACCCACCAAAAGTATATCGACAGTCCGTCACTTATGCCCGCGAACACGGCGAATTGCAGCAGTACCATGCGTCTTGCCACTTGAATGAAAGGTGTCGGGACGAGATTGACGCAGCGCTTGCACAGCGCTTTGATGGTATGCGGCTGGGCGCTGGCGCTGTTGAACAGGTAGTGGCGGAATATGGTTTGGAGCGCACAAAATATGTGTTGGCAGCGGCCATTCAAACCCGTGATGGAGATGGTCGCATTTCGCTCATAAATAGAAAATGGGCAGATTCCATTCGCACGATCAAAGATATGGATCGCCGTGGATTTGACCGTTCCTGTTACTACGCTGACCTACAAGCGCATACCTGCCTATTGGACGGTTTTGTAAGCCAAGTGCGAAAATTTGAAAAAGCAAAAGGCCAGCCCGCCCAAGATACCCCCGAAAGATAACCGCAGCGTCTGCATTTTGCAGGCGCTTTTTTTCGTGAAAAAATCTCTGTTTTGAAAGGATTTCACAATGAAAGAAACACATTATAAATTGAAGCAACGCGTTACCGCGCTGTTTGCGGCGGCGGTAATGCTCTGCTCCATGCTGCCCGGTGCGGCGTTTGCGGAGGAACCCACACCGCAGCCCACCGAGGAAACCGTGCAGATGGAGCAGCAGACCGAGCCGTCTGAAACAGACAACGGCCAGACCGACGAGAGCAGCCCCGACCCCGGTGAGGATGTAACCGAAGCTACCCCGGAAACGGCAGAAGAGCAGCCCGCTGAAGAAGAAATCTCTGCTGCCGTTGTCGGCGCGGAACTGTACACTGACTTGCCCGATACACCCATTGGTTCCTACATCGGCAGCGAGGGTTTGCCGGTTGCCACTGGTGAAACTAAAATCGGTATTTCCGAGTGGCCCGAAAGCCAACTGGAAGAAACCAGCGACAGCTATCTGACCGCCGCTGCACTGGACAATGACGGTCTTACCATGGCAGCGCCCCTGTTGGACGGCGCAGACTATGCCATTGTTCCCATTATGGCGCAGGTCGAATATCCCGCAGACGGCAGCAGCACCGACATGATCCTGCCGGATGGCGTGACCTTGCTGGACTTTTACGGCGAACCCGCCACTGATGCCGATGCCTTGCTGCACAATAGCTACCATGAAACCTCTGCCGCCGTCATGGGCGTATATGTACAGGCCGCTGCCGATTTTAACGCACAGCTTGTCTACACCGGCTCGGACGGCAGCACGCAGACTAAAACGCTGTATGTCACCATTGACCGTGAACACACGGTGGCATCTCCGTTTGCTGATGCCGGTATTGCTGCCTACAGCGAACGCCCTATCCCCGACGTAACAAGTGGCAAGATCACCAAGGTTGCCAAGGTCAACGGCACTTGGCTGATCTGGTTCAACGGCGAACCCGCCTACTGCTGCACCCCCGGCGCAGACGGCCAGCCCAAGAACTGTCCAACGTACACTTATGTCAATACTTCTATGGTTGGCGCAGACCAGTATGTACCCGGCGACCACTATGGCAACCAGTACAGAATCTGGGGCGGTTTGACCCAGCTTTCGCTCGGTATGCAGGAGCTCCCTCCGGTTGCACTCTCCGCAGAAGCGCCGAGTTTGCTGGATTCCTGCCGCACGATCTATACAGATGCGCAGATGCAGATTATCGAGAATTACCCCGACAGCACCGCCGCTAAAATTCTTATGGGATCCGCACAGGCGCTGTTGGAGGGCACAGACGCCTACGCATCCGCCCGTGGCTACTACACCTATATCTATCAGCCAGGCCGCGCGGGCTGGCAGACTGTGGCTGTGATTGGCCCCGAAATCTCCGATGACGAACCGAATCCCAAACCCATCGTGCAGGAAATTTACGCCAACTGGGAAGCCCCTGCGCAGACCGCAAGCGGCAGCTTTGATTTTGACTACGGCATCATCACCGACAAGGTGCAGCTTAAAACCAATGAAAAGGTGGACGGCGCGACCATCGAGATTGAACCCATCACCAAAAGCGGTACTATTGACGGCGGCACATGGAATATTTCTCCCGCAGATAAACAGACCGTTACCACTTCTGGCCACACCAACGATGACAATTTCCAAAACAATGGCGGTGCTGCATCCGCAAGTTGGACGCTGCACTACTCCGTAAGCAAAACCACCGACAGCCGCAGCGGGCGAGTAGGCCCCTACACCACGCAGGATGAAGCCGATGCAGCCGCCGACAGCGCCCGCGATGCTGCGATTGCCGAGTTGCAGGGCGAGGCTCAGCGCATGGTGGACAATGCGGTTGCATCTGCAAAGGCAGAACTGGCGAACGTCAAATTCCGCTATGAGGAAGTGGGTGTTCCTTACGGTTTTGCAATGTATTGGGGCAGCAACGGCAGCAACCAGACTATTTCTGTACCGGCCAATTCCAACAATGCCTATCTGATGAAAAACGATGAATGGTCCTTGCAGGTCAACATCAAGAAAACCGACAGTGAAACCGGCAATCAGATTGCTGCCGACGCGCAATATGAGATTTTCCAGTGGGATACTGTAACAGGCAAATACCAGCCCACCGGCGGTTACAACACTTACAGTGTGCAGCGCCAAGGCGATGGCACTTATGCGGTCATCAACAGTGCAGCCTATGTGACCACGGATTCCATGCGGCATACCCTTTACTACACCCAGCGTAATACGGGCAAGTTTATCATCGTGGAAAGCAAAGCGCCCACAGGCTATTTTGGCGATTGGACAGACATCAATCATCCCGGCATGGCCAACACTCCGCTGGGCAAGCGCGGTTACTATATCGAAATCACCGAGGACAGCGACAATTCTGTAATCTGGCTGGACAACGCTGACTATAATGCCGATATTGCCGCTACCGACAAAGGCGGCACCAAACTTGTCACCAGTACAGGCGTAGAAACCACCGTTACCATCTACGACACTGCCAAGGATCCCCGTCGTACTTATAACACCGACAATAGCGGCAAGGCGGCCAATGAGGACAGCTACACAATCACGCCCTCAGACGGCGTTATGAAAAATGACCGCACCTTGGGCGAAATCAGCATCTCCAAGGTTGACCTTGATGCCGTGCGGTATGTGGGCGGCAGCACCGCCCACGGCACAGCCCTTGCCAGCGGGCAAGCTCACGGCGATGCCGCGCTGGACGGCGCGGTGTACGACCTTTACGCCGCCGAAGATATTACGCACCCCGATGGCGTGACCGGCGTAGTGGACTACTCCAAAATCGTGGATGCAGACGGCAATCCCATCTGGCACACCACAATCCGCGACAACAGCGGGCAGTGGATGTCTGATTATTTACCCGTTCTGAAAAAAGACCACCTTGTAGCCAGCGCTAAAATCGAGAATGGCTGGCTGTGCTTCAGCAATTTGTACCTCGGCAAGTATTATGTCGTAGAGCGCTCCACCGGCGTGGTTATCCCGCTGCGTGACGGCGCTCTTGTTGTTTCCAGCACCTATCCCACCGTGGACAGTCGCACCAAGGCAGCCACCGGGCAGACCGCCGCGCTTGCCAAGAACGGCAGCGGGCAGTACACGGATTGGGTGTACAAGAACCAGTTTTCTACAGTCTCTAAAGGTAAAGCGTTGGATGGCTCTTGGACTTACGATGCCTATTACCTGTCCTTTGCAGACGGCTATCTTGTCGATGAGCATAACTACTACATCACGCCTGCCTATTCTGATGAGGGTTGGTATGTAGAAAAGACCACCTTTGCCGACAACCGACAGGCAGCCGGTGAACAGATCGACAAGACCAGTTACAGCGCCAATTACCACATCCATGCTGACAATGCGCTGGCCGAGAGCCAAGACCAAGCGGCAAAAGGCAATGTGGAAATCAGCAAAATCGTATCCTCCAGCGGCCAAAGCAACGGACTGGAACTGGAGGGCGCGGGCTTTACATTCTTCCTTGTGTCCGACCTGTCCAAACTGAAGCAGTTTGAGCAGACCCGCAGCGGCAGCTACACCCTGCAAAGCATTTTGGATGCCTACATTGATAAGACCTACGATAACGAGCATCCGAAGTGGGATTTTTCTGCGGAAACGCAGGCCATCGCAAAGACCTATGAGGTCAACGCTGACGAAATTGCCGCGTACAACAAAACGTTGACTGCCGCAGGAGAAAACAAGAACGGTAAGGGCGATGGCTGGCAGCCCACCGGCAGCGCCAACGAATACCAGCTTGCCGAGATTTTCAGCAATGACACCGGGAATATTCGTGTGCAGGGCTTGCCCTATGGCACTTATCTGGTCGTGGAAACCACCGTACCGCACGACCTGTTCCAAGCTGAGCCTTTTATTGTCACCGTTGACCCCGAACAGGATAACAACCCGTGGGGCGCTATGGCCACCCCCAAGGACAGCGTAATGACAGGCTCTGACAGTTATCAGAAATTCACCGTACTGGACGAGGAAATCGAAGTTTATCTCCGCATCACCAAAGTTGACGAGGAAACCGGCAAACCGGTACTGCTGCCCGACACCGCTTTCCAAATCTATTGGCTGGACGAGCAGGGGCATTACCGTTATGACAGCAACGGCAACCCGAAACTCGTCACGATGACCGATACCGTCAACGGCCATCTGACAAAAGATGTAGACACTTTCTACACCAACAGCGAGGGCATCTTGACGCTGCCTGAAAAATTGCCGCTGGGTAAATATCGCATTGTGGAAGTCACCGGCCCGAACGGATTCTACAACGAATGGCTGGATTCTGCCGGATATGAAAACGGCATTTTGACCGACGATGCAGATGGCATCTACTATGTGGATTTTGAAATCACCACAGACCGCATTTATGCAGCCACCGGCGATAAAAACGAGAACGGCATGGATACCCTTGTGATTGGTGAAAACTACTCTAACCATGAGACGCTGGGCAAATTGACGATCCGCAAAACAGGCGAGGTCTTAGCTGGCTGGAAAACAGAAGTTGGCGCACTTGACCCGTGGATGACCGGCGAGGCCGAGGACGGCAATTTTGTGTATGAAACCCGCCCGCTGGCCGGTGCGGAATACACCATCACCGCCGCCGAGGATATTTATACGCAGGATCGGCAGACCGACAATTATGGCAACCGCACGCTCTGGTAGGCCAAGGGCGATGTAGTCGCCGTAGTCACCACCGGCGACGGCAGCGCAGACATTGCCGCCTTTGCCCCTGCCCGCACCAAGGCCACCTACGATTTCCTGTCCGTAATCCATGACGGCACGATTGGCGAAGTCAGTGTGACCCTGCCGCTGGGCAGCTACCACATTGAGGAAACCAAGCCGCCTTACGGCTATATCGGCACCACTGAAAGCTATGATGTCACCTTTGCATGGGATAACGAACTGAACGATGTGGTTATGGCCACGAGCATTGCCAAGGTTGACGGCGCTGCATCTTCCCAGAGTTTTGAGGTCGTGCGCAGCAAGGATGCCAACGCAGATTTCATCGAGCAGCAGACCTTGAAATTCTACAATGACCGCGAAAAAGCCAAAGTCGGCGTTTACAAGGTTGACCGCGAAACCGGCAAATACCTTGCCGGTGCAGTATTCAACCTGTACACGGCTGATGATATTTACAGCGTTGACGGCAAACTGCTGTTTGCAGCGGGCGAACTGGTCGCCACCAGCCCCGAAACCGGCGCAGACGGCTACACCTATTTTGACTGCGATATTCCCATTCGCGGCGAGTATTACGGCAGCAGCATCCGCAAGGACGCCACCACCAACAGCGGTAATTACATCGTCAAGGAACTCCGCGCCCCTCTCGGCTATTATGTCAACGAGGAGCCGATGGAGGTTACTTTCACCTATGACGGACAAGCTATTATGGTGCTGGATAACACTTGTTCCAATAAGCCTACGGAAATGTGGGTAAGCAAGCGCGACCTTACCAACGATGAAGAACTGCCCGGCGCTACACTTGCTATCAAGGACATGGATGGCAACATCGTAACCACATGGGTGTCCACCGATGAACCGCATCGCGTGACCGGGCTGCATTTCGGTGAATCTTACACACTGACGGAGATCCGCGCCGCCGATGGGTACGCACTGGCCGATAATATTACGTTCCGCCTGATTCAGAAAACTGACGAGGGCGGCAATCCTTTGGAGGAGTGCGAAGTTTACTATCTGACCACCAAGAACATTTTGTTCTGGAAGTGGGATGACTGGAGACTGCTGGACGATGCCACCGTTATTATGCGGGATGATATTACCAAGGTGCAGATTTCCAAGAAAGACCTTACCACCAAGGAAGAACTTCCCGGCGCAGAACTTACGCTTACCGATGAAAAAGGCAACGAAATTGACCGCTGGGTTTCTACCGATGCACCGCACTACATGGAAAGGCTGCCTGCTGGCAAGTATACTTTGACCGAGGTGACTGCCCCGGACGGTTATGCCATTGCGGAGCGCATGGAGTTTGAGGTGCTGCCCAACGGTGAGGTGCAGACCTTTGAAATGTTTGATGATACCATCAAGGTAAAAATTTCCAAGGTAGACATCACCACCAACGAAGAACTTCCCGGCGCAGAACTGGTTATCAAGGACAAGGACGGCACCGAGATTGACCGTTGGATTTCCACAAACGGACCACATTATGTGGAAAAGATGCCAGCAGGAGATTATACACTGACGGAAATCACCGCACCCAACGGCTACAAGGTTGCAGAAAGTATCGACTTTACCGTTCTGCCCACCGGCGAGATTCAGACCGTGGTAATGAAAGATGCTCGCGAGGACACCCCGACACCTACCCCCGACAACACGCCGACCCCGAACCATACCCCGCAGCCAACGCCGAACACGACCCCAGCGCCCGCTGCACCCACTGCACCCCCCACGCCGCTGCTGACGATTCCTAAGACCGGCGATAATTCTCCGCTGGGGTTGCTGCTGGCGATTGCGGGAATCTCTCTTGTAGGGTTGGCAATTTTGATCTATAAGAGTGCCCGCAGCAAGGAATTGGCTCCCCGCACCGATGAGGATAATGACACCGAGGAATAAGCAAAAATGAAGTACACTTATCAGACGGACGGTCCACGCGGACCGCCCGCTTTTTATTGGAGAAAAAACATGAAACATATTTTAAGTTGCAGTTTCGGAAAAGACAGTATCGCCACCGCGCTGCTGGCCTTGCAGCATGGTGAACCGCTGGACGAACTTGTGTATTGCGAGGTCATGTTCAGCGAGGAAATATCCGGCGAGCTGCCCGAACACAACCGATTTATCCACGAAACGGCAATCCCGTATTTTGAACAGCGCGGCATCCCAACACGGGTTTTGCGCTCCGAAAAGACCTATCTATCCTGCTTTTACCATGTTGTCACACGAGGAAAAACCAAGGGGATGCTTTCGGGATTCCCTCTGAGTGGGCGCTGTACAATTCAGCGGGATTGCAAGCTGCCGCCGATCAAGGCATATCAGAAGGCATTGCCCCCGGACACGGTGCAGTACATCGGCATCGCCGCAGATGAACCCAAGCGACTGGCACGATTAAAGCCCGGTCAGATTTCTTTGCTGGACAAGTACCATGTGGCCGAACCCGAAGCGAGGTCTATGTGCGCAGCTGAGGAGCTGCTGTCCCCACTGTATGACTTCACTAAACGCGGGGGTTGTTGGTTTTGCCCGAACGCGTCAATCAGCGAACTGCGGCATCTCTACAGATACCACCCCGAACTCTGGCAGCTTTTGCTTGAATTACAGGACGTGCCGAATAAACCCACCGAACGTTTTAGTTGGCGGCGAACTTTTCGTGAGATAGACGAACGCTTTCGGCAGGAGGGCGAACAACTAAGTTTTTATGAGGAACGGTGAACAATGGACGAACAGAAAAGACTCCGCGCGTGGGTGTACGCGCGTATTCCCGGTGACTATGACGGCACAATGAACAGCTATAAAGTTTGCTCAATGCAGGCTCTGCATGACGGCTGTGATATTGTCGGTGGAAGCATTGACGAGCGCGGCGGCTGGCTGCTGCGTCCCGGCTACCGCGATATGATGCAGCAGATTAAGGGTGGAAAAGTTGACCGCGTTTACATCTGCCGTATGCGGCAGATCAGCGGCAAGGAGCGCCACTTGTACTCCTTTTTCAAGCGGCTCATGCAGCACGGTGTACAGGTCACGGCGATGGAATACAGCCTGCGTGACCGGGTTAATATGTTTCGGCTGGCTCGTCGTGTCGAACGTTATGCGACCCGAAAGAGGCGGCAACTGCCGTGGTGATTTTCAGCAAGCGGCGTACTGTGCCTATGGCACAGTACGAGCAAGCATGTCATTTTGCTGTCATGACAGCAAAACGACCACTTGTTAGGGGGCCCCCCTAAGACCCCGTGGACTTTGCCGCCGTATTTTACAAAAAAGGAGGTGCGCGATTATCACAAAACGAAAAAAGCAGTTGACTGTCCGTTTCACGGAGGAAGAATATGCAGCCTTAAAAGGAAAGTGCGAAATTGCGGGCATGAAAATGGAGCCGTTTGTTCGTGCGCTGGTGGAGGGGTGCAGAATCAAACCCGCACCACCCAACAGCTACAACAAGCTGCGCCAGCAGTTGGCGGCCATCGGCAACAATTTGAATCAGTTGACCCACATTGCAAATGCGACAGGCCGAGTAAGTGCTTCACAGTTGGACAGAGCGCAAAGCCTACTGGAAGATATGTGGCGCTGTGTGAGGGATAGTCTTTGATATGGCATATACCAAAATTATCAAGGTGAAGTCGAACTTGAATCTGTGTTTAGACTACACAAGCAATCCAAAGAAAACAGAGCGCCGAAGTGCAGAGGACTTAAACAGGCTGCTTAGTTACACCCAAAGCAATGATAAAACCGAACACCAATTATATGTAAGCGGATTTAACTGCATACCGCAAAACGCCTATGAAATTATGATGGAAACCAAACAGCGCTGGCGCAAGCCTGTAAAAGACGGCAACATTTTGGCCTATCATATTATTCAAAGTTTTTCTCCCGGTGAAGCCACGCCCGACCAAGTGCACCAAATCGGCTGCGAGTTTGCGCAACGCTTTCTCGCAGATCGGTTTGAATGTACTGTGTCAACTCACCTTGACCGAGGGCATCTGCATAATCATATAGTTGTTAATTCTGTGTCCTATGCTGACGGCAAAATGTTCCGAAGCGATTTCAATACCTATTATAAAGGTATCCGCGAAACTTCCGATGAACTTTGCAGAGAGAATCGGCTGTCCGTAATCGAAACGGACGGCAAGGGAAAATCTTATGACGAGTGGCTAAGCGGTCAGACCGGCAAGCCTACCATTCGTGGTATGGTACGCAAAGATGTGGAACAGGCTATTGCTGCCGCCGACAGCTTTGATGGCTTTATCACGGAATTGCAGAACATGGGCTACACGGTCAAATATGGCCCGCGTGTGGAACACATGGCTGTGCGCCATAAAGACGCCCAGCGAAATATCCGCATTGACCGGCTCGACCCGCGCTTTTCTGAAACAGCGCTGCGGGAGTACTACCATAAACTGCACCGTATGCCCACCGAAATGCAGCAAGAATACCGGCAGGAAAACGCCCCGGCAAAACCGAAATGGCAGCCCACAGAATTACAGCCCACTGTGCAGCGGGCGAGGTATCGCGGCAAGCTGCCGCGCCGGTATCCGAAGGTATCCGGCTTTATGGCTTGCTACTATCACTACTGCGCCCTGCTGCGGAAAGCCTACCACGGCAAGGCAACAAAGCGCTGCTACTTTTTGCTGCGTGAGGATTTTCTGCTGTTCAGCCGATACCAGCAGCAAACGAAATTCCTATGGGAAAACCATATTGAAACTATGGATGAACTGCTGGCCTACAAGGAAAATGCAGAAGTCCAAATCCAACAGCTTGCCCGCCAGCGCAAAGTTCTGTATCGCCAAAAACGTGAGCCGGAACGTGCCGCGCGGGAAGAAAAAATCAAATCACTGACCCAGCAAATGAAAGCCCTGCGCCATGAGGTTTACATCTGTTCCGACATCGAAACAGATGCTGCCGAGGTGCAGGAAAAACTACGGCAAGCAGAACTTGCCGCACAGGAAGAACGAAATGAGGTGAAACAAGATGAACAACGGAGGCGAAGCAGCCGATCAGATGGTGCGGGAAGCCTTACAGGTTACCGAAGTAGCCATTAAGCTGTCTGCGCTGGGTATTAAAAATGCACTGGCCTTATCGCTGGCCTATGCCAAGGAAAATCCTAAAGTGAAAGGCAAAACTAGCCTTGACCGTCTGTTGCGGGAGGGAAAGGAACTAAAAATTATTGCCCTGCAAAGCAAAGACGTGGGACAGTTTAAGGAATTGGCCAAGCAGTACGGCGTTTTATTCGCGGTCATCAAGGATAAGGCACAGAACGAAAAAGTTGACGTCATGTTCAAAGCCGAAGATGTCGCCAAACTGAACCGTATCTATGAGCAGCTTGGGTATGCCATTCCCAAGGTCACTACGGCAGACCGAAAAAAAGACCCAACCCGCCGTCAATCCGGCGACAGCTTGTTGACGCGCGGGAAGAATCCTTTGGATATTGACCCACGCCCATCTGTGCGAGCCACAATTATGGCACTGAAAAATGCAGCGCAGAAGGCAGAACAGGCGCAGGAAAAAGTGCAGGATATTACTGCGAAGGAGGAGCGATAAATGTACGAACAGCAATTGCCCATCGAGGAGTGGAAAGCCAAAAAGCAAGCCGAACTTAAAGAAACCATTGCGGCGCAAAAATCCGTATTGCAGGAAGTTGTGCAGGATGGCCAGCGCCTTGCCGACTATCTGTACGGCAGGGGGCGGCTTGGTAGTCATATCACATCCGGCAATGCAGCACTTGTGCTGCAAACCCTGCCGCAAGCGCGGGCCGTATTGACCGCCAAAGACTGGGATAAATTCGGGCGGCGCGTAAACAAAGGGGCAAAAGGCATCCCGCAGCTTGTGCGCGTCAATGGTTATTATAATGTCGGCTCAATTTTCGATGTGTCCATGACCTACGGCAATAAGCCGTATCCGATTCCTGAAATTAAGCCGGAGCAGATGGACAAGGCCATCAAGGAACTGGAGCGCCTTTCCCCGGTCAACATCATATTTCAAAACGAGGGCGTTGTCGGGTACGATGCCGAGCAACACGCGATTGTGTTCCCAACGGCCATGCCGCAGCGTGAAGTGCTGGCACGACTGCCCGCCGAAATCGTCATTGCAACCGCAGAGCAGCACACGCCGGGTATCTCCCAAGCGCCTTATCTGCGAAAAACAGCAATGGCCGTTTCGGTGGAGTTTTGCGGGCGGTTTTCCCTGCCGATGCCCGATACCGCTGCCGCTACACTGGACGGGATGGACACCCACATTCCACCCGGTGAGGAACGCAAAACACTGGAAGAAATTCGGGAACTGTCTGTGACTATTGGAGACACTGTGGAAAAGGCACTCGGTTTGCAGCGCGGCCAAAGCTCACCGCAGCGGGACGAGGCCCGCTAAACATCATGCGCCCGAATAAAGACCGCCGCACAGAAATTATTCTGTACGGGCTGTTGCTGATACCGCTGCTGTTTGCTGCCGCAGCGCTGGCACAGGCAACTGAACAGGCGCAGGGGCTGGCAGAAATCACCGTTGTACTAAGCTCTATTCTCAACAATCCTATGGCATTGAAATGGTGCGCCAGCACTCCAAAATTTCTGCTGGCGGTGCTGGTGCTTTATCCGTTGGCCGTCTACTGCTATATGCTCGACCAAGCAGACCGCCACCCCGGCGCGGAACATGGTACGGCCAAGTGGGGCAGCGCCCACAGACTAAACATCAAGTACCGCAACACCAAAGACTCCAAAGAAAATTACATCTTGACCGAGAATGTACGCTTCAGCACCGACAGCCACGCGCATAAACATAATCTCAACATTATCGTAATCGGCGGATCTGGCAGCGGCAAGACACGCTTTTATGTGAAGCCCAACGCGCTGCAACTGATTGGCTCTTATCTTTTTCTGGACCCCAAAGGGGAGTTGACACGCACCCTCGGCAGAATCATGGAAACGAAAGGTATCAGCGTGACAGTGCTTGACCTTGTGCATTTTCAAGGCCATTACAATCCGATGGCCTATCTCGAAACCGATGAGGACGCCATCAAGCTGGCGTTCGCCATTGTCAACAACACCAAACCCAAGGATGCCCCCAGCAGCGGTGATAAGTTTTGGGATGATTCTTCTGTGCTGCTGATCTCCGCACTGATTCTCTATCTCATGTACGAAGCCCCTGCCAGTGAGCAGAATTTTTCCACATTGATGTATATGATTCTGAATTGCCAAGTCAGCGAAAATGAAATGGTCGAGAACCCCTTGATGATGCTGTTTGGAGAACTGGAGCGCCGCGACCCGCAGCACCCCGCTGTCCTGCAATTCAAGTCTTTTATGTTGGGTGCGAAAAAGACGCTGCAATCCATTTTGATTTCGGCAGCGGCAAACTTGTACATGTTCAACTCCCGCAAGTTTGCAGAAATGACTTCGCGCGATGAAATGTTCCTGCCGCGTATGGGGCTGGAGCAGCGGGCATTATTTATTGTTTTGCCCGACAATGACACAACTTTTAATTTCATTGCGACGATGCTCTACACGCAGCTTTTCGACCAGCTTTTTCGTTTGGCAGATTCCACGCCGGAATACAACGGTGCGCTGCCGGTTCATGTGCGGCTGATGATGGACGAGTTTGCAAATGTTGCACTACCGAAGAATTTCAAGAATATTCTTGCTGTTTGCAGAAGTAGAAATATCAGCTGCGACATTATTTTGCAGAACATCGCCCAGCTAAAAAGCCTGTTCAAAGACGATTGGGAAGGCATAATCGGAAACTGTGACACCCTGCTTTACCTCGGCGGCAACGAGTACGGTACCTACGAATATCTTTCCAAAATTCTCGGCAAGGAAACCGAACGCACCAAAAGCCAAAGCATTGGCAAAGGCAGCCGGGGCAGCAGCAGCGACAGCCTGCAAACCGCTGGTCGTGAACTGTGTATGCCAGATGAAATTCGCCGTATGCGTGACGATGAGTGCCTGCTGCTGATGCGAAGCGAGGACCCTGTCATCGACAAAAAGTATAATCTGCTCCACCACCCGAATGTAAAATATACACCCGATGCAGGAGGTGAGCCTTATGTAATGCCGCCCGACTATATGGGTGACGCCGTCACTATCACAATGGACGCTGTTGCCGCAGCGACAGCACCCGAAATCACCGAAGAAATGTACGAACAGCTCGACTACTTAGAAAAACACCCGGAGGAAAATTATTATGAAAATGAAGAAAACTTCTCTCAATACGACCAAGGTGACTGACCGCAAAATCAAGCGCCTTTATCTTGTGGCGGCGACGGTGGTTGCCGCTGCTTTTGTTATGGCCATGCCTGCGTTTGCAGATGACCCGCTGGCGACCATCAACAATCTGAGCGACTTTGTGTTCAGCGCTATCAAAGCCATTGGTGCGATCCTGCTGGGGTTCGGCATCGTGCAAATCGGCCTTGCCCTCAAAGGCCACGATGCCAGCCAGCGGGCACAAGGCTTTATGACGTTCTTCGGCGGCGTGGTCATTTACTTTGCAAAGGACATTTTGGATATGATTCTGTAAGCGATGCCGTCTCGTTGACTTTTATGCTAAATAAGCGTATAATGTTTAGCATAAAAGTCAATTCAAGAGAAGGTGTGTGCTATGGATTCTACAACGAAGATTATAGAGTTGGCTTCCCAAAATAATGGCATCGTAACTGCTGCTATGATTTCTTCTGCCGGAATATCACGCGGAAGTTTGAAATATTTGGCCGATACAGGCCGATTAGATCAGGTCTCCCGTGGGGTATATACCCTGCCGGAAGTTTGGGAGGATGAATTTGTATCCATTCAAGAACGATATAAGCGTGGTGTATTTGCATTGGATACCGCACTGTTTCTGCATGATTTGACTGACAGGACACCACACAAGTTTCACATGGCATTTCCCTATGGATATAATACATCCAGTCCAAAAGCAGCGGGGATTTTATGCTCTTGCAAGAAAGAGCCTTATTACAGTCTTGGAATCGCGCTGGTTGACACCCCTGCCGGAAATACAGTCTGGGCCTACAATGCAGAAAAAACCCTATGTGAAATTCTAAAGCCCATCAGCCACACGGATATTCAGATCATTACAGATGCATTCAAACGGTACGCTGGCCGTAAAGACAAGAACATTCCTTTGCTTTCGGAATATGCTCATCAACTACGCGTAGAAAAGCGGCTGCGTCCTTATTTGGAGGTACTATTATGAAAAACGCTATGCAGCTGAAAGCGATTATGAAAAAACTGGCGAAAGAAAACCAGATTTCCGCACAGCTTGTTCTGCAAAATTATATGCTGGAACGATTCTTGGAACGGGTATCATTATCCCCGTATCGGGATAATTACATTATCAAAGGTGGCTTTTTAATTTCCTCTATGGTGGGGCTGAACTCCAGAGCGACAATGGATATGGATGCTACCATAAAGGGTTATCCAGTTACGCAGGATACCGTCCAAAAAATGATAGAGAAGATTCTCACCGTTCCTGTTGACGATGACATCACATTTACATTCAAAAGCATTGGTGAAATCCGGGAGGGTGATGAATATACTGGATACCGCGTAGCTTTGACAGCCGATTTTCCGCCTATGGCAGTTCCCTTAAAGCTGGACATTACTACTGGCGATAAAATCACACCACGCGAAATTCAATATGACTACAAGTTGATGCTGGAAGATCGTCATATTCAAGTTATGGCATACAATTTGGCCACCATTCTGGCGGAAAAGCTGGAGACTGTAATATCTCGCAGTGACCAGAATACCCGGCCAAGAGATTATTATGATGTCTATATCCTTACCAAACTGCAAGCAGAAAATATAGACTTTCCCGCTTTAGGGGCGGCACTGATGGCTACAGCCAGTAAGCGAGGCTCTGATTCGATTTTGCAAGATTATAGAGCAATTGTGGAAACGGTGCGAAACAGCGAGATTATGCGTAGGCAATGGGATAATTACCGAAAAGATTTCGACTACGCTTCAACCATCAGCTTTGATGAAGTGTGTGATGCAGTTGCTTCTACAATGGACACCCTAATAACAAACAATTTTTTTAATTAAGCTATGCAGCTGGCAGACTTTCTGTCGGCTGTTTTCTTTTATCTGAAAGTGGGTGAAAACTTGAATCAAAACTGGATTGTTGAGAATCTGAACAATGCGTTCAGCACATGGAATGGAAAGCTGGGCGAGTTATGGGGGCTGGTGACAACCGGCCCCCAAACTTTTAAGGGCGGCGCAGTGTGGAGCGTGATGCAGACACTGCACAATGGTATGGTTGGCATTGGCTATGCACTGGTCGTGCTGTTCTTTGCTATATCGCTATGCAAAAACACAATGAATTTTCACGAGTTAAAACGCCCCGAAGCTGCGATCCATTACTTTCTCCGCTTTGTGGCGGCAAAAACACTTGTAGGCTATGGCATGGACATTATGCTGAATGTGTTTTCCATCTGTAACGGCATCGTCACAGATATGGCCGACAGCATGGGCGGTATCTCAGAAGCTATGGTGTCGCTGCCCGCAGAAATGCAGACCGCTATCGAAAATGTGGGATTTCTCGCCAGCATACCGCTATGGCTCGTAACGATTCTCGGCAGCTTGTTCATTACGGTGCTTTCCTTTGTAATGATCCTTACCGTGTATGGCCGCTTCTTCCGTTTGTATATGTACACAGCGCTGGCTCCGCTGCCGCTGGCGGCTTTTGCGGGGGAAAGCACACAATCCGTGGGCATATCATTTTTGAAAAGTTATGTCGGCGTGTGCTTAGAGGGTGCGGTCATTGTGCTGGCCTGCGTGATTTACTCGGCGTTTGTCAGTACGCCAACAGTAGCCAGCGGCGAGGCGACCACTATTGTGTGGAGCTACCTTGCCGAAACCGTGTTCAATATGCTCGTACTTGTGGGGCTAATAAAAGGCTCTGACCGAATTATCCATGAAATGATGGGGTTGTAATATGCAAATTCCGATAAATAAAGAAATCCGCCATTACCAAGAGGAAATCTTTTTGGGGCTGAATCTGCGGCAGATGATTTGCTCCGGCGCGGCCATTGCCGTGGCAGTTGCGGTCTATTTGGGGCTAACCCCGCTGTTGGGTCATGAAACGGCGGGCTGGGTCTGCATTGTGGCCGCCGCGCCGATTGCAGCAGCAGGATTTTTTACTTATGACTGTCTGACCTTTGAAAAATTTCTGCTTGTTGTAATAGACAGCACAGTTATCAGAAACGATTGGCGGCTATGGAAAACCGAAAACAAATATTGCAAAAAGAAAAAAGGTGATAAGCATTGAGACTAAGTGAGTACGCATCTACGCGAAAAACGCGCGGCAGCTATAAAATGCCCCGTTCCGTGCAGCAGAGCATCCCCATCGACAGAATCTATGCAGACGGTGTTTGGCAATCGGAAAATGTGTTCAGCTTGATGTGGCAAATCAGCGACATCAACTACGCCATGCAGAGTGACGCGGCCAAGCAGAATATTTTAACGCAGCTTGGCACGGTCTACGCGGGCATCCCCGCTGACTGCTGGATGCAAGTCTGCATCGTCAGCCAGCGCATGGATGAAAAAGCCTTTGCCCGTGATGTGCTGTACCACCGCGAGAACGACGGCTTTGATGCCCTCCGCGCCGAGCGTAACCGCCAAATCAAGGCCAACGCCCGCGAAAATGGAAATGTGGTGCAGCATAAGTACATCATCGTGTCCACGAACAAACCCGGCGTAAAAGAGGCCCGCGAACGCTTTGTACAGGTGCAGGGGCATTTGCTGTCTGCATTTTCCGCCTTGGAATGTGCCGTCACGCCGCTGGACAACCGCGCACGGCTGGAGGTACTGCACAAGTTTTTCCGCATTTCCGAGGAGGGTCGTTTTAACTTCGACTTTGATAATTGCGCCAAACTAGGGCAGGACTTCCGCGATTCTATCGCCCCGGACTGCATCCGCTTTTGCAAAAAGCATATTGAAATCGAGGATTTTTATGCCAAGTGCATGACGATCAGCGAGTACCCGCAGCAGCTTGATGATAAGTTTATCTCCGCACTGCTTCAGCAAGTGCCATACATTGTGTTATCAATCGACATTGAGCCGGTGGAAACCGAGGATGCTTTCAAAGAAATTGACAATGCGCAGATGAAAACCGATGCCGAGAAAGTCCGTTTCAATAAGAAATCCGTGGAAAATCTGGACTTCACTTCCTCCGTACCGCAGCGGACGCAGGAACAGGATCGCATCATTGCCAGCATCCGTAAAGAAATGACGGAAAATGACCAGCAAATGTTTTTGAGCCTGCTCACTGTCACTTACTTTGCTGACACACTGGAAGATCTCGCGCTGGAAACCGATGCACTGAAAACCACGGCGGCAAACTATAACTGCCGATTCACCGAGCTGTACTTTCAGCAGGAACGCGCCTTTGACACGGCTATGCCCTACGGTCTGCGCCGCATCGAGAGTGTGCGCACGATGCTGACGAAATCGCTGACAGCACTTGTACCGTTCAATACGCAAGAAATTCTCACACCGGGCGGCATTTGTTACGGCAGAAACGCCGTGACCGGCAACCTCATCATCGGGCTTCGCACTAGCCTTGTGAACGGCAATGCAATGGTTGTCGCTACCTCCGGCGGCGGTAAATCCATGTTTGTTAAGCTGGAAATTTTGATGCTGTATCTGCGGTTTACTAAGGCTAGATTCTATGTCGTAGATCCCGAAAATGAGTACGCGCCGCTTGTGCAGGAATTGGGCGGCGAGGTTGTGAATATCTCGGTGGACAGCGCTACGCACTTTAATCCGCTGGACTTCAAATACGATAAAGCAACGAAAATACCTCCCCATGTTGCTAAGGCAGAATTTGTATTGAGCCTGTGTGAGCAGATAATGGGCAAGGAGCATATTCTGGCCGGTGATAAAAGTCTGATTGACGATGCCCTTGAAAACATCTATAAACCTTTGATGGAATCCCACTATACCGCGCCATGCCCGACCATCAAAGACTTGTGGATGGCACTGAACAATCAGCGCGATAAACGGTCAAAGGAAATCGCGCTTGCATTGCGAATTTTCGCCACCGGCAGTATGCAAGCGTTCGCCCAGCCCACCAACGTGGACATGAGCAACCGCCTGATCTGCTTCAATATCCAAAGTTTGGGAGAGCAGTTAAAACCTGTTGCCATGCTCTCTATGCTGGAGTACATCAACACCGCCGTTATGAGCAACGAACGCAACGACCCCAAGGCCGCCACATGGGTATACTTTGATGAAATCTATCTGCTGCTGCGCGATTCTTTGAGCGCCAATTTCCTGTACACAAGTTGGAAGCGATTCAGAAAGTACAACGCCTACGCCACCGGCATCACGCAAAATGTGCAGGACTGCCTTACCAATGACACCGCCTATGCCATGCTGGCAAACTCCGAATTTGTGGTCATGCTGCGACAGACCAAGGACATTGACAGCGTGGTGGAGTTGTACGGCCTGTCCGAGCCGCAGCGAAAATACTTGCTGCTGGCCCAGCCCGGTGAGGGCATTATCAAAATGGGCAACAGCCTTATCCCTTTCAACAACCCCCAGCCCAAGGATACTAAGACTTACAAATTACTCACGACTAAACCCGGTGAAATGGAGTGAATCCTATGAGTGAAAATGAAATCCGCGTGCTGTATGTACAGCCCGGTAAATACCCGGAGGAACGCACAATTCCCAACACATTAAGGGCATTGCAGGAGCTTGTCGGCGGTGATATTGAATGTTGCCGTCCGTGGAGAGATAGCGTTTGCGTTATCTGCAACGACTCCGGGAAGATTGACGGTTTGCCGCCTAACCGGCTTTACGGACATACAGATTTTCTTGCAGGTTCTTTTGTGGTCTGCGGCAATGGCGGAGAAGACTTTATCAGTTTGACTGATAGACAGGTTTTCTTATATGAAAGGCTGTATCATAACCCTGTTGTCTTTCTCCCCACGCCGCACGGCCTGTTGCCGATGAAATGCACTCCTGAACAGTACGAGCAATTCCAGCGCGATGGCAATAAGCTGAAAATCAAACCCATCGACCACGGAGAACGCTAAGAGCATGATTTTACACAAACAAAAGGCGGGGTGTCGCCCGCCTTAGAATCTCAAAAATATAACCTCATATATAAAGAAAGCAGGAGGACACCACCATGACCGAACCTAAGTTTATGACCCCTGCCCACCGTAGGGCATACTTAACCCACCTCAACCGCTGCAAGGCAATGGACAGCTACCACCGCGCACTGATTTACATCTTGACAGCAGTACCCGCACTTCGGAATAACATTGACGCTTGTTTCAATTTTGAAAAGGACGAAATCAAGCCGGAATCGCTGGCCGCAGGATGGCAGACCAACGGCACAACCAAGCTGACACGGTTTGCCTATAATCTTTGGAATGGATACGATGACAAATCCTGTACGCCGTATGAGCTGTTCGACTGCTCCTTTGCGCCGTATATGTATGAGGCAGTGAAGCTGCGCTACCCGGAACACACACGCCAGTTGGATGATGTGGTGATCGACGATGCCCGGAATTAAAGGAAAGCGCAAACAGCTTGTGCGGAAAACACTCATGCGAGCCAAGTCGCAAGGGGAACATACTGCCGACCAGCGCCAGCAATCCCCCGAAGAATATGCACAGGGCGAGGTACAGCAGGGCGTTTCCGGCGCAGTTGACCGTGCAAACGGAACGGCGCAAAGAACCGCCCGCATGAGCTACCGCAAATTTCGCGCACTGCAAGAAAAGCGAAAAACTCTCGCCGTACAAAGCAGCACCGCAACAGCGCCAAAGCCGCCTGAAAAAGAAAAAGTCACCGTTCCCACGCAGGCCGAGCGCCGGGAATTGTTCAAAAAGCAGCGCTTTCGCCAAAAGGCCGTTGCAGCCAAAAAGCCCGCGCCCCAAGCCCCCGCACCGCCCGCTGACGTTCCTGCACCAACACCGCCACCCTACCGCGCCCAAATGCAGCGGCTGAAGCGGCGGCATCTGACCCGCGAAGTTGTGCGCCGCTATCTGCAAAGGCAGACGGCCACCACAGCAGCGGCCAGCACCGCTCCCCTCGTTACCCAAGCTCCCAAGCTACCTACAATCAGCCACAAACAAGCCACGGTTGATGCAATCAGCCGTGGCGTTCATTATATCGCAGCCAAAATCAAAGCCCTGCTCTCCCAAACCGTGCGCCGTGCCGCCCAATCGCTGCTGGCTCTGCTGGGCGCGGGCTGCGTGGTATTGGTGCTGGCGATGGTGATCGGCGCGGCGGCTGCGGTCATCGGCTCACCTATGGGCATCCTGTTTGCCAATGAATCCAACGACAACGACAGTATCCCTATTGCCGAAATCGTAGCCGAGACCAACGCCGACTTCGGCGCAGCCATCAACGACATCGTGTCGGCGCACCCAGAGTGCAGCGAAACCACCATTGCCTACGACTACGAGGGCGGTCACACATGGGCAAGTTATTGGCCGGAGGTGCTGGCAGTCTTTGCGGTGCATACCAACCTCAACGCCGACAGCGACGTGGTCGTTATCAACGCTGCCCAAAAGCAGCGCATCCAAGATACCTTTTGGGCTATGCACACAATCACCTATGAAGTCGAAGAAGTAGACGTCACCCCCGACCCCACCGAGGACGACCCCGACCCGGAGCAACAAACCGAGTATATCCTGCACCTCACCGTCAGCAGCAAAACCGTGGATGAACTGGCGGAGTTGTACAATTTTACCCAAGACCAAAAAGACATTTTACACGAACTTCTCTCCGATGAAATGCGCCCTACGCTGCTTGCCCTCTGCGGCGGCAGCATCGGCATTATCGAGGACGGCGAACTCTGCTGGCCGCTGCCCGGTCACACCTACATATCCTGCAATTTTGGCGAGGAAGATGCTTACGGCAACTCCGGCCATCGCGGTACGGATATTCCCGCGCCGGAGGGTACGCCTATCTTGGCTGCTCACGGCGGTACGGTCATCATTTCCGGCTGGAACAATAGCTATGGCAACCAAGTTCTGTTGGATAACGGCGCGGGCCTGTCTACGCGGTATGCCCACATGACTGCCGCTGCTGTTTCAGCGGGCGAAACCGTCACGGCGGGGCAAGTCATTGGCTATGTTGGCAACACCGGCGACAGCACAGGTTTCCATCTGCATTTTGAGGTGATGCAGAATGGTGTGCGCGTGAACCCACTGGATGCAGTTACTCCACAATAAGAATAAACATTTTCTTGCAAAATGTTGAAAATATAGTTGTAGTCCAGATTATAGGATAAGCAAGTGTGTATAATAGAGACAGTGACCCCCAGCATAAAGATAAAAATTGCCTGAAAGGAACTTCTCTATGTCATTCAAAATGAAAAGAACGCTTGAAATGCGGCGCGTTGAAAGCGCTTTTGCCGATTATTTGGAAAGCGAGGGCAGTGTTGACCTCCTCTGGTCTGATAAGGTTGGCTATGTATTTCTTACCATCAATGAGAAAACCCACGAATCTGAAAGCTGCGATGATTTACATACCGCGACACAGCTTTGCCACCGACTGCTGGATGATATGGCCATCACCGTGCTGATGCAGACAAAGCGCAATCACAACTTTTCTACTATGGATAAGGACGAAGCTGCACAAGTGCGGGCCGCTTGGAAGCCTGTAATCGAAAAACTGCCGGACTATGCTTATCTCTGCGATGAAATTCTCCGCGAAGCACAAGAAAATGAGGAGGAAAACGGCATTGATTTACAGTGAAGCCGAAAGGAAAGAAATTGAGCGCGTGTACGGCGTTTTCAAGGATTATATTCACGCAAGTAAATTCTTGGATTTTGTCTGGTCTGAAAAGCTGGGGTATCTGCTGCTGCATATCGACCCAACAAAAAACACCATCGAGGAGGATCAAATCATTACTTCTGCGGATGAATTGTGTGCCGAACTATTCAACGAAGTTGCAACGGATGTTTTTCAAGAAGCTAAGAGAGAACACTTTTATCCTGATGCAGATGATGACGAGATTGCGGAGATTCGCAGACGTTGGCAGCCGTATCTCGACTTGCTTCCTGCGTATAGGAGTTCATGCAGAGCGTTTCACACCGCAGAATAAGCGAAAAGAAGCCTTTAGCATGATATGCCCCCTATATAGCTTTCAGTGCTTTATTTCACTGTTCGCTATATAGGGGGCATCATTGCGCGGGCTGCTATTTATTTTGGCAATTTTGAGTTGTACTTTCGTGCCGAACAGCAGCAGAAATATTTGCTGCTGACACAGCCAATACATACGAAGTGCGGCAGGCTCTTGTTGAGAATGATATTGAATCACGCTATCCATGACGGAATCATTTGACAAAAATCGCCAAAGTGTGCTATTATATGCCGACTTTTAGTTTGTGAGATCGTTTCGCTTATAGGAAGTGGACATCAAAATTTCACTTGGTTTGCTTTACGATATTCTGTCGGGGATGTTCCCTCTATGTTGCTAAATGTCTTGCAAAAGTAGCTGGACGAAGAAAAGCCGAGAATGCTGGCAATCTGGGATGGTGCAAGGCCGGTTTCGGCCAATAGCCGCTTTCCCTCCCGGATGCGGCAGTCAATGATATAGTTGATAGGAGAGACACCATATTCGCGCTTAAAAGCGTGTGCCATGTGATATTTGCTGATACTAACCTTTTCAGCAAGCTCATCCAGCGTAAGATTTTCTTTATAATGGTGGTCGATATAGCGCTTTACAGTTGCACACTGGCGGTTAGCAGGCAGCCGAGAATGAATTGGAACAGCGGATACACTGGCATTTCGCATAAGCTGTACCACGATAATATCCATATAAGCCTGACAAAGTATCTGAAAATTGGATTCCCGATTCTGCATTTCCGTAAGGATCTTTCTCATGCAGGGCAGTACATCGTTGTTTCCGTCAAACGTATAAACGCAAAAGCTGCCCTCGGCGGCATCGGAAATCGTAAATTCTAACCCCTCGATACCCAGCACAATGTATTCCAGCGGGTGGGATTCCAAGCTGACCTCTGTATGGATAACATTGGGGTTTACAACAACAAGCTGGTGTGCCTGAACAGGGAATAATTTATCGTTGATTTGAAATTGCCCCGCACCATCTACAATATAAAATAATTCAGCATAGCTGTGAGAATGTGGAATGGAGGGCCAATCCCCGCTATACCTTGTGGAAGCAATATTGCGTAATTTCATCTTATCGCGGGGCAGGGAATCATCAGTCTGATTAAAGGAGTAGTTAATATGGCTCATGGGGGTCACACTTCCTATTTTGTAGTATATTGTCATTATATTGCACGAGGCTGAAAAATGCAAGACGGTATTCGGCGTTTTTGTCAACAACTAACATTTGATGAAAAAAGCAAATGGTAAAAATGCACAACGATTACCTACAAAAAACCAGCGATATGCCGAAAAGCAGCGAAACAGCAAGATTGTAAAATAGGTGGGCAAGATAATAATTGCTAAAAAACTGGAAAAGCACTAAACTTAAGTCACCGCGAAAGGGAAGTAATCCCGACACAGAATTTACACTTAGGAGGAAAACACAAATGAAGAAGATCGTTGCACTTTTGATGGCTTCTGCTATGGCAGCATCTCTGGCTGCTTGTGGTGGCAGCGCTCAAAGTTCGGAAGCTACCTCTACTGCTCCTGCTGAATCCACGGCTGCCGAGTCTACGGCTACTGATGGCAAGAAGTATGAGGGCGTTGAGTTGACCATGTGGTCCATGTGGTCTGCCGGTGAGGTTCAGGCAAATGCAATTCAGGCCGCCGCTGACGCTTTCGAGGCTGAAACTGGCGCACACGTCAACATCGAGTGGAAAGGCCGCGATGTCAACACCCTGATTTCTGCCGCGCTGGAATCTGGCGAAAAACTGGACATCTTCGAGGATGATTACAACCGTATCGGCCACGCTTACGCTCCCTACACCTACGACCTGACCGAGATGGCAGACGCTGTCGGTTATGATGACTTCAGCTATGCTTGCTTCAATGATCAGTCCAAAGAATGGGCTGGCTACCTGAACTCCATCGTAGAGCAGCCCCAGATTGGCGGTATCTTCTACAACAAGGACGTTTTCGATGCCTGTGGCATTACCGACGCCCCCAAGACTTGGGATGAGTTCCTGACTGTCTGCCAGACCCTGAAAGACAACGGCTATGAGCCGCTGGCGCTGGACGGTGCTTACGCAAACTTCAACTTCTACAACCATCTGGTCCGCCATCTGGGCGAGGACACCATTGCCGAGCTGGGCAAGAACGGTGGCTGGGCTGACAATGAAGCTGCTGTTACGGCTGCGCAGGAAATCATTGATTTCGTGAACGCTGGTTATCTGGCCGAGGGCGCACCTGATGCTTATCCTGCCAGCCAGACCAAGGTTGGCCTTGGCACGGCGGCTATGGTTGCTTGCGCAAACTATGTCACTTCCGAGGTTGATGCTGCTGTTGGTGAGCCTGTAAACTGGGGCTTCTTCAACTATCCCGAAGTCGAGGGCAATGTTGATGCTTCTGCTTACGCCGGTGCAAACTCTCTGGCCATCTCCTCTTCCTGCGAGAACCCGCAGGCTGCATTTGACTTCATTATGACCATCGTTACCGGCACCTGCGGGCAGGAGCTGGTTGACAAGGGCGGTCAGATCCCTGCTGACACCCGCCTGAAAGAGTCTGTCCTGGCCGGCTCTGTTGAGACGCTGAAGAACACCACCACCCCGATGAGCTGGTGCGGTTCTCTGAACACGCTGGACGGCTGGTCCTCCATCAAGAGCTCCATGATCGAGCTGTTCGAAGGCAAGTACGCAACCGGCGCCGACTACTGCGCTTACTTGGATACCCTGTGCGGCTAATCCTATAATAAATCACGGTACGCCGTCAAGCGGTGCGGCTGTAATGGATTTATTCAGGATTCCCTCAATCTGAACGGAGGCGGCACCTGAATGGGTGCCGCCTTTGCTTATGACATTTCATTTTTGAGGTATTACCAGTATGAAAAAGAACAAGACAATGATTTTCCTATTCATTCTGCCCACCGTTCTTTGCCTGTTGTTCATGTATGTCTATCCGGTCGTTCGGACAGTTATCATGAGTTTCTTTAAGGTAGAGAGCCTTACGGCAACTACAAGCACATGGAGCTTCTATGGGCTGCAAAACTATTTCAAAATCCTGCGCAATGCCGGTTTTATCAGTTCCATGAAAAACATGGTGATGATTTGGCTGGTAGGCGGCATCATTACGATGTGCCTGTCCATGTTGATGGCCGTAATTTTGACCAGCGGCATCCGCGGCGCAAAATTCTTCAAGGCCGCCATTTATATGCCCAATATCATCAGCGCCGTAGCACTGGCCACCATGTGGATTCAGTATGTGTTCAACTATGATTATGGTCTGCTGAACCAGATTGTCAAAGCATTCGGCGGCGAGAATGTCCGCTGGCTGGGTACAGACCTGATTTTCTGGGCTATGATGATTGCTTTCATCTTTGGCAGCGTTGGTTACTATATGCTGATTTTCATCAGCGGTATCGAAGGTATCCCGCAGGACTTGTACGAAGCTGCCACCATCGACGGCGCGAATATCTTTGACCGCTTTTTCCAGATTACGCTGCCCCTGCTGAAAGGCGTCATCCGCACCTGTGTTACTTTCTGGAGCATCAATGCTACCACATTCTTCCTGTGGACGAAGATGTTCTCCCCCATCAACACGGAAACGGCCACTATTGTGCCCGTTGTGTACCTGTACGATACGGTGTTTGGAGGCAAGGGCGTTGTCGAGCGCGATGCTGGTGCAGGCGCAGCGGTTGGCGTTGTGCTGACTTTGATTATCATTGCTGTGTACGTTATCACCAACCTGATCTTGAAAGACTCGGATCTGGAGTATTAAGGTAGGAGAGCAGTTATGGGAAAATATCACGATAGAATCAACTGGAAGAAAGAGCTTCGGCTTCTGCCCGGTTATATCATTGTTTGCGCGTGGGTCGCGCTTACGGCTGCCATCCTGTTCTGGATCGTCTGCGCCAGCCTTTCCTCAACAAAGGAAATTCTGACGGGCCGTGTTATGGACTTTTCCAATGGTCTGAAGTGGGATAACTACGTCACAGCTTGGAACACCCAAAATGTATCGCTGTATTTCTTCAACAGCTTGGTTTATGCCATTGTTTCCTGTGTGGGCGTATTGCTTATTTCCGCGCCCGGTGCTTATGTGCTTTCTCGCTGGAAGTTTGTCGGCGGTAAGGCCATCCGTATCGGCTTGGTCATTGCCATGAGTGTTCCCACCATTATGATCATCATGCCTCTCTACTCTTTGGCTGTGCAGTGGGGCATCAAGGGGCGCGTGCTGTTGGTTGTGCTGTACATTATGCTGCGCGTACCGTATACCACGATTTACCTACTGGATTTCTTCTCCTCACTGTCCCGGTCTTATGAGGAGGCGGCCTACATTGACGGATGCAGCCATTCTCGGACGTTCTGGCAGATTATGCTGCCGCTGGTTCAGCCCGCCATTATTACGGTTACGATTTTCAACTTCATGTCTGTGTGGAACGAGTTCTTCATGGCGTTGATTTTCACTACCAGCGATTCTATGACCCCTGTTGGTGTCGGTTTGTTGCAGATTGTCAACGCAATGAAATATTCCGGCCAGTACGGTGCTATGTTTGCCGCAGTTATCATTGTGTTCATGCCTACTTTCCTGCTGTATCTTTTCCTGTCTGAAAAGATTATTGTCGGTGCTACCAGTGGCGGCGTCAAGGGCTGATTTGACTTTCCTCCATTCAAAATATTACGTTTCAAGGAGAATCCTTATATGAATGATGTAAGAAAAATGGGCCGCGTGACGATTCCCACCGATACAGACGCAGTGTCTGAAACCCTCGACCTGCTGAAGCGCTGGGGCGCGGACGCCATCCGTGACTGCGACGGCACCGAGTTCCCGCAGGAGCTAAAGGACACCGGCGCAAAGATTTACGCCACCTATTACACTACCCGTAAGGACAACGCGTGGGCGAAGGCGAACCCCGACGAGACCCAGCAGTGCTACATCATGACCCCGTTCTACACCGCGGAGAACGGTGCGCTGACCATCCCTCTGATGACGGGCATCAGCCGCGAACTGATGAAGGTCAACGACCATGACGACATCACCCGCTGGTGGGAGGTCATCGACCGCACGACGGGTGAGCCCGTCTCCACCGCCGACTGGCACTATGATGCCGCCAGCGAGAGCGTTGTCATCGACGCCCCCGCCGCCTACCATGAGTATACGGTCAGCTTCCTGGCCTACCTGATTTGGGACCCCGTCCACATGTACAACTCGGTCATCAACGACTGGAAGGGCGTCGAACATCAGATTCCGTTTGATGTGCGCCAGCCCAAGACCCACGCCTACACGATGAAACGCCTGCGGGAGTATCTGGAAAGCCACCCCTATGTCAACGTTGTGCGCTTCACGACCTTCTTCCACCTGTTCACGCTGGTCTTTGACGAGCTGCGCCGCGAGAAGTACGTGGACTGGTACGGCTATTCGGCTTCTGTCTGCCCCTATATTTTGGAACAGTTTGAGAAGGAAGTCGGCTACAAGTTCCGCCCGGAGTTCATCATCGACCAGGGCTACTACAACAACCAGTACCGTGTGCCGAGCAAGGAATATAAGGATTTCCAGGCATTCCAGCGCCGCGAGGTCGCCGGGCTGATGAAGGAAATGACCGACATCGTCCACGCCTACGGCAAGGAAGCCATGATGTTCCTGGGCGACCACTGGATCGGCTGTGAGCCGTTTATGCCGGAATTTCAGCAGTCCGGCGTGGATGCCATTGTCGGCAGCGTCGGCAACGGCAGCACCCTGCGCCTGATTTCCGACATTCCCGGCGTCAAGTACACCGAGGGTCGCTTCCTGCCCTACTTCTTCCCCGATACCTTCCACGAGGGCGGCGACCCTGTGCGCGAAGCCAAGGAAAACTGGGTCACCGCACGCCGCGCCATCCTGCGCAAGCCCATTGACCGCATCGGCTACGGCGGCTATCTGAAACTGGCCTGCGAGTTCCCGGAGTTCCTCGACTATGTCGAGAGCGTCTGCAACGAGTTCCGCGAACTGTACGAGAACATCAAGGGCACCACGCCCTACTGCGTCAAGACTGTGGCTGTGCTGAACAGCTGGGGGCAGCAACGCGCGTGGGGCTGCCACATGGTCCACCATGCGCTGTACCAGAAGCAGAATTACAGCTATGCGGGCGTGATCGAAGCGTTGTCCGGCGCACCGTTCGATGTGAAGTTTATCAGTTTTGACGACATCAAGGCCGACCCGAAGGTGCTGGACGGCATTGACGTCCTTATCAACGTCGGCGACGGCGACACTGCCCACACCGGCGGCAAGGTCTGGGAGGACCCGGAAATTTCCTCTGCTGTCAAGGGCTTTGTCCATCGTGGCGGCGGCTTGATCGGCGTCGGCGAACCGGGCGGCCACCAGTATCAGGGGCGCTATTTGCAACTGTCCGCGCCGCTTGGCGTGGAGAAGGAAACGGGCTTCACCCTAAACTACGACAAGTACAACTGGGACGAGCACCGCGACCACTTTATTCTGGCCGACTGCCCCGACCATGATGTGGACTTTGGCGAGGGCAAGAAGAACATCTTTGCATGGGAAGGCACAGAAATTCTCATTCAGCGTGACAAGGAAGTCCAGATGGCTGCGCATGAGTACGGCAAGGGGCGCGGTGTGTATATCAGCGGTCTGCCGTACAGCTTTGTGAACAACCGCGTGCTGTACCGCGCCATCCTGTGGGCTGCCCACGATGAAGCCGACCTGCACAAATGGTTCAGCACGAACTACAATGTCGAGGTGCACGCCTACGTTAAGAACGGCAAATATTGTGTGGTAAACAACACCTATGAGCCGCAGGACACCACCGTCTACACCGGCGATGGAAGCAGCTTTACCCTGCACATGGACGCAAACGAGATCAAATGGTATAATCTGTAAAGCAGGAAAAAGGCGTGCCGTACTGTGCGGCACGCCTTTGACTGCAAAAACATTGATATGAGGTTTGTTATGGATAAACATCCTAATATTATCCTGCTTATGGCAGACCAGATGCGCGGCGATTGCCTTGGTATTGCCGGACACCCGGATGTAAAAACACCGTTTCTCGATGCACTGGCCGCAGAGGGCGTGCGCTATGAAAACGCCTATTCTGCCTGTCCGACCTGTGTTCCCGCACGTGCCTCTCTTTACACAGGTATGTCACAGGAACACACTGGTCGCGTCGGGTATGAGGATTTAGTGCCGTGGAACTATACCCACACGCTGGCTGGGGAACTGAGCAAGGCGGGCTATTATACGCAGTGCGTCGGTAAAATGCACGTTCACCCGCTGCGCAATAATTTGGGATTCAACGATGTACGGCTGCATGATGGCTATCTCCATGCCTACCGCCGCCCCAGTACGCCCAGTTATGAAGACCAGCGTGTGGCCGATGATTATTATTGGTGGCTCAAGCAGCAGCTTGGTGTGGATGCAGACCCCGTAGATACTGGCTTGGACTGCAACAGTTGGGTGGTTCGTCCGTGGATTTACGAAGAAAAGTACCATCCCACCAACTGGGTCGCCAGCGAGTGCCGGGATTTTCTGCGCCGCCGTGACCGTTCTAAACCTTTTTTCTTGATGGCCAGCTTCGTGCGGCCGCATCCGCCGCTGGACGCCCCGGAATATTATTTGAATTTGTACAAAGATAAGCCGCTAGCCGAACCTTGGCGCGGCGACTGGAACGACTGCGTCCGCTGGGAGCGCGACGGTCACAGTTACCATGCCCAGACTGCACCCTCGGATGAAAGCTATATTCAGCAGCTGCGGGCGGGCTATTATGCTGCCATCACCCATATGGATCATCAAATCGGACGCTTGATTTCCGCGCTGGTGGAAGAACAGATTATGGATAACACCGTGATTTTGTTTGTCTCCGATCACGGTGAAATGCTGGGCGACCATTTGATGTTCCAGAAAGCAAAACCATTCCAAGGCAGTATCCATGTACCACTGTTTATCTCCGGGCCGGAGCGTTACATCGGAAAGCGCGGCACGGTTCGCACGGACTTGGCTGAACTGCGGGATGTTATGCCCACGCTGTTGGAACTGGCAGGAGCCCCGATTCCCGAAACGGTGGACGGCACCAGCCTGTTGCACCCGCTAGACCGCGAATACCTGCATGGGGAACACACGCTGGGTGAAGATTCCATGCACTTTATCCTGACAAAAGAGGATAAATACATCTGGTACTCCCAGACTGGACGGGAACTGTACTTCAACCTGCGCGATGACCCGCACGAAACAAAAAATGCACTGGACGAAAACCCGGAGCGTGTAGCTGAACTGCGTGCCCTGCTGATTAACGCCTTAAAGAACCGTGAAGAACAGTACACAGACGGTCATACCTTGTTTGTGGGCAAAACGCCCCTGACCGTATTGCAGAACACCGAGGTGTTATGAAGCAGCTTCAATTTCTGATAAAACCCGCAGCCGGATTTTGCAATATGCGCTGCCACTATTGCTTTTATCGGGATGAGCAGCAAAACCGTAGCACTTCCGAAGATTGCATGATGACCTTGCAGACAGCCGAGACATTGATACGACGCTGTTTTGAGGAACTTGACCAAGGCGGCTTTGTTTCGTTTGCTTTTCAGGGCGGAGAACCAACCTTAGCAGGGCTGGATTTCTTTCTGTTCTTTACGCAGACAGTGCGAAAGTACAACCAAAAGTGTGTAACGGTGCAGTATGCCATCCAGACAAACGGCCTTGCTGTTGCCGAAGAATGGGCGAAATTTTTCCGCGAAGAAAACTTCCTTGTTGGTATCAGCTTAGACGGTACTCCAGATGTACATGATGCTTTGCGCCCAGATGTTTCCGGCGACGGAACATGGACAAGGGTCATGCAGATGATCAAACTGCTGGAGCAGTATCATATCGAGTGCAACCTTTTATGTGTTGTCACCAAGCGTCTGGCTAAAAAGGCGGAACGTGTGTATAAGTCTATGAAAGCAACGGGTGTGCGCTATCTCCAATTCATCCCTTGCTTAGACCCCTTGGGCGCGCAGCGAGGAATCGAAAATTACTCTCTTTCGCCGGAACTGTACGCGCAATTTTTGTGCGCCCTGTTTGACGCATGGTATCGTGACTGGAAAACAGGTGTCTATGTCAGTGTTCGCCTGTTTGAAGATTATATACAGCTGCTCATGGGCGCACCGACGGGAACTTGCTCCACCACCGGCGCGTGCGGTTCTTACATGGTTGTGGAGGGCAGTGGCGCTGTTTACCCGTGCGATTTTTACTGTTTGGACGAGTACAAACTCGGAACGATTCAAAATGACTCTTTACAATCGTTGCTTTTGGGGGAGAAAATGCGCATCTTTATAAAGGATGGCCGGAATGTCCCCGCAGAATGTCAGCAATGCAGATGGGTAAACCTATGTCACGGCGGCTGCAAGCGTGACCGTAATACAGCAGACAAAGCCCAACGCAGTTACTATTGCAAGGCACTGCAAAAGTTTTTTGCCTACGCTGAACCCCGAATGCGTGAAATGGCCCGTGCGGTGCAGATGTACCGCTGAAAAGGAGACAGATTCTATTGGACAAGAAAAATAAATATTGGCAGTTGTTCCTTTCTACCTTTAAACTCAGCGCGTGTACATTCGGCGGCGGGTTTGTCATTATCCCTCTCATGCGGGAGCGCTTTGTGAAAGAACTGCACTGGATTGAGGAGGAAGAAATGTTGGACCTGACGGCCATAGCCCAGTCCAGCCCCGGCTCTATCGCCATCAATGCCTCTATTCTGGTGGGTTACCATGTGGCAGGAATCCCCGGTGCATTGATTACCGTAGTTGGTTCAGCACTGCCGCCGCTGATTATCATTTCCATCATTTCTGCTTTCTACCAAGCATTTCGCTCCAACAAGTATGTGAGCATGGCTATGGCCGGTATGCTGGCCGGTGTGGCGGCAGTCATCTTTGATGTAGTCATCAATATGGCATGGCCCATTCTGAAAAAGAAGCGCCTGCTGCCCATCGCTGTGATGCTGGCGGCTTTCGTGGCGACTCGCTTTTTCTCCGTGAACATTATCCTGATTATTCTGGTCTGCGGTGTGATTGGTGCGTTGGATACGCTGTATCTGCAAAAGAAGGAGGTCGAGGAATGATCTATCTGGAACTGTTCTGGAGTTTCTTTCAAGTCGGCCTGTTCAGCATCGGCGGCGGGTATGCAGCCATGCCTTTAATTCAAGACCAAGTCGTGGATATTCACCCTTGGTTGACAATGACGGGGTTTGCCGACATTATGGCCATTGCTGAAATGACTCCCGGCCCTATCGCTCTTAACGCGGCAACCTTTGTGGGAATTCAGGTGGCTGGGCTGCCGGGAGCGCTGATTGCCACTATCGGCTGTATCTTCCCATCCTGTGTCATTGTGATGACTTTGGCTTATGTGTACTACCGCTTCCGTGGCTTGAGCATTGTGCAGGGGGTTTTGGCAGGGCTGCGCCCCGCTGTAATCGCTATGATTGCCTCTGCCGGTATCTCGTTGATGATTCTGGCACTATACGGCCAACGTACTCTTCCAGCAGATTTGAGCAGCTTTGACTTGATGGCGCTGGTAATTTTCCTTGCAGGCTTTTTCGTCCTGCGCAAGTGGAAGCCCAGCCCAATCAAGGTTATGGCGGGTGCCGCCGTGGCAGGCGTTGTGTTGTACAGCATCACGGCCTGATACAAAACCGAGAGGATGTATATGAAATGAACAAGATTTTAGCCGCGTGGGCGTGGAACGGCCCGGTGTCCGAGCCAATCGCCTATGGCGAAGGGCATATCAACCAGACGTATGCTCTCACCGAACAAGCAACGCAAAAACGCTATATTCTGCAAAAAATCAATACTGATACATTCAAAGACCCGGACGGTCTGATGGAAAATATTTGCGGTGTAACGGATTTTCTGCGCGAAAAGGCCAAACAGCGCGGGGCTGACCCGGAACGTGCCACGCTCCATGTTGCGCTGACCAAAGCTGGAAAGCCCTATTATAAGGCCGCCGACGGCGGTTGTTGGCGTGTCTATGACTTCGTGGAGAACACCGTCTGCTTGCAGCAGGTGCAGTCCTCCGAAGATTTTTACCAAAGCGCCGTTGCTTTTGGCAATTTCCAACACCAGCTTGCCGACTACCCGGCAAACACCCTGCATGAGACGATTCCTCACTTCCATGATACACCAAAACGCTTCGCGGACTTCCAGCGTGCTGTGGCTGAGGACCGCATGGGACGCGCCGCACAGGTACAGCGCGAAATTGAGTTTGTCCGCGCCCGTGAAGAGGATTATCATGTTATGGTGGACCTGCTGACAGCGGGCAAACTGCCGTTGCGCGTCACCCACAACGACACCAAGCTGAACAATATCCTGTTCGACAAAACGACTGGGGAGGGGCTGTGTGTTATCGACCTCGACACTGTCATGCCGGGGCTGGCCGCGAACGATTTTGGCGATTCAATCCGTTTTGGCGCTAACCACTGCGCCGAGGATGAATCCGACCTCTCGAAAGTGAATTTCAGCATGGAACTGTTTGAAATTTACACCAAGGGCTTCTTGCAGGCAGCAGGTGAAGCGTTCACCCCGCTGGAAAAGCAGACCCTGCCGTGGGGTGCCAAACTGATGACGATGGAATGTGGTATGCGCTTCCTCGCCGATTATCTGGAGGGCGACCACTACTTTCACATCAACTACGAGACTCAAAACCTCAACCGCGCCCGAACCCAGTTCAAACTGACCGCCGACATGGAGAAAAGCTGGGATGTTATGCAGAAAATCATTGAGAAATATTGTTGATAGATATTTGATGCTCTTTTTTCTGCGTTTTGCGTAATGCAAAATCGCGTTTTCTCCTTTTTATAACGCCCGCGCCTGAAAAGCGCGGGCGTTTTTTACTCTACGTCGAGGTCAATAAGTTGAACACCGGGATTCTGGATGCCTTGGTGAAAAAGCACAGCGCAAGCTGTACATTTTACAACAATAGTGTAGAAAACATAGCCCCTTGCACTGGGCCACCCTTACGCACCGAAATACGATGTAAGTATAGTTACATTACGTTTCAGGCCCGACAGCCAAATTGGCTGTCGGGCCTTTTTTGTGCTTGTCTTTTTGAATATGCACGTTGAAACGATATTTTTATTGCGCTCGTGCACCTCCTTTTTGAGCTTCTATTCAATGAAACTCAAAATTTTGGAGGTAAATATGTCCAGAAAAAAGGATGCCAATAAATATTGGATTTATGGTGAGGATGCCGCACTGGCCGCGCAGTTTACCGCGTATTTGGCCACGGTGCTGAAGAACCGCAGGTTGACCTATATCCGCCATCTGAAGAAGATTCAAAAGGTGGAATGTTCCTATGAATATGCTGCCGAAACCATTGAACACGTAGATTCCATCCGGGAGGAATCCTTGGAATCTGCAGTAGAAGCCAAACTGATGTGGGAGGCTATCAAGCCCTATTTGCACAACTTTCGTTTTCATTGCGTTGCTCCTTTCCGACTATCTGACGGTAATGGTGACACCTATATGATAGCGGATATGCGCTTTTTACTCCACGCTGTCGATTGTCGCATTGACAGTGTTGCAATCTTCGGGTGTTTCGTTCTGCAAAAAGCGAATTACGTTTACCTTGGGGATGCGGTAACTGCGTCCGATGCGAAATGCCTTGATTTTCCCTGCATTCAGCATACGATATGCCGTTTTCTTACTCACGGGCCGCGAACCGCCCAGCATCTCGCAAAGCTGTGGTACATCCACTACATCGGGGTATTTTCGGAAAATTTCTCGCTTTCCAAATGGTTCTCCCATAATCGTCAACTCCTCTCAAAAATAATTGCGGATTTAATTCCACAAGCATGGCGGTCACCTGTGGAAAACAAGTGACCGCCATAATCTGAAATTAAATTGTATATCCTATTCGACACTACTTCCCGGATATAGGGCAGACCATTGACCCGGCTGCTGGAGCAGCGCCCGCGTCCTGTACCACATTGTTGGCAGTACCGCCGATTCCTTGAGGGTATCGCAACGGTGCGTATCATAATGATCGACCCTTTCATCGCATAGGCGGTGTTCCACGCCGCCCCTCTGAGCGCCTGTGAGCGCGTTTATAGCGACAGGAATATCCTATCATAGCTAAACCGCTGCACACGCCTTAGAGTCTGCTTGCCGTCGCTCCGTGGGTTGCGGCAAGATCGAATTTATGTAGCCAATGGTCTGGTTATTCTGCTTTCAAGGTTCTCTCAAGGGGAGAGGGCCTTTCAACACCCTCTATAACTTATATACTCTGCAAAAATAAAAACCTTGAGGGAAAAATTAAAATTATTTTTCGCGCTGCTCACATACGAAATTTGGAAACCGCAATCAGAAATTCAATGACCTGTGTTTGAAACAGATCTTCGTCAAAGCGGCCATTTACAAAGCTGTAACTGCGCAGCAATGTGTAGTAGCGCTCATACAGCTTTTGGATAGCGGTGTGGTTGGCTTTTTTGGCCTGTGCCAGCAGTTCTCTATATGCTCCCATCAGTGTTCCCCCATTGCATTGCGGATTTTATTGATTGCATTGTGTTTGTGCGTACTCACGGTGTCAGGCTTGATTTTCAGCTTCGTCGCCGTATCGGCAATCGAAAGCCGGTCAATGTACAAGCAAATCATAACCTCACATTCTTTCGGGGAGAGCTTACAGGCTATCTTACGCAAAAACACGGATTCTATTATGTCGTTCTGAATCTGCCCACAGATGAAAAAGGAAAGCGAAACCGCAAAACGCTGAGTACAGGGTTGTCCACCGACCGCAATGCAACCAAGGCCAAGGCGCTGCTCCTGACGATGATCCGCGAAGCCAATGCCGGAGAGGAAGTGCGTGGTGTAAACGAGCGTCAACCCAAAAGCCAAAACAAAACGGAAGATGAAAGATGGAATTCACCTTGGCCGGGTATGCTGTTCTCGGATTACCTTGAATTTTGGTTGCAATGGAAACGCAAAAGCTGGGAAGAAGTTACTTATTCCGGCTATTGCCAGAATGTCAGATCGTGGATTGAACCGTATTTTGCTAAACGGAAAGTACGTTTGAACGAAATCACAGTGCTGGATATTGAAATGTTCTACACACATGAAATCAACCAGCGCGGAGTAAGCGGAAACACCGTACTTCATTACCATGCCAACATCCGCAAGGCTTTATCTGACGCGGCAAAGCTCAAATTGATTCCCTATAACCCTGCTGCCGAAGTGGAGCGCCCCAAAAAAGACAACTTTGTTGCCAGCTATTATTCAGCGGATGAATTAATGGAAGTGCTGCCTATTTTTGCAAATACCAAAATGGAACTTCCTGTCATGCTTGCTGCGTTCTATGGATTGCGCCGTAGCGAGGTAATCGGTCTGCAATGGTCGGCCATCGACTTTGAACGGAAAATCGTCACGATTTCACGCACCTTTGAACGCATCAATGTGGATGGCAAAATGGTGGACGTTTCCAAGTGCCGTACAAAAAACAAGGCCAGCTTCCGCAGTTTGCCTCTGATTCCCGCAGTAGAACAGGCTTTACTGAAAGCCCAAAAACGCCAGCACCAGCAAATGAAACTTTGCGGCGGCAGCTACTGCAAGGAATATAAGGACTACATCTGCGTGGATGATATGGGTCATCTTGTGACCCCGGACTATGTGACACGGGTTTTCCGCGAAATGCTCTTAAAGAATGGTTTCCGCCCGATTCGTTATCATGACCTCCGCCACCCGTATGTCAAGCACACGACAAAAAAATATAATTCTGAAAAGCAGAAAACCCAAGCTACCAAGATTGTGGATTTGATAGCCTGGGGTTTCTGTTTTTGTTTCGTCTGTTATTCAAAGCGGTCATGGACCTTGTAAACAATCTCAATGCGGTTGTCGGGGAATATATATACCTTTTCAATCAGCAGATCGGTCAGCTCGGAAGTTAGCGCATCCGCTTCTGCAATCGAGTGAACGATCTCTTGCCGGTTGCTTTGGCGGGCCTGTTCTTCTCGCTTCAGTTTTGCCTGGGCGGTGACAGCAGCATAGGCATTTTTGACTTTCCGTATTTCTGCGTCATAATCTGTTTTCCGCGATTTATAAGTGTCCAGCTCGATCTGCCCCAGGAGATACCGTTCAAAGAGAGCTTGCTTCTGATCCCTCAAATCTTCCAACTGTTTCTCATATTCGGAGCATTTAGCGGCGGTGGCGTCCAGGTGAAGGGTTCCGTCCTCATGTGCAGGCAGCAGGATTTCCAGCTGTTTTTTCAATGTGATAAGCACCGCTTCTTCCAGCCCGGCAGCGTCCGCTCGTATAGTATGGCAGCGGCTGTTTACGTCGGCAGTCGAATGACGGCACATATAAAACGGCTTCTTTTGAGCAATGCGGGAAAGTGCATGGTCACAGCAGCCACAATAGACCTTGCCTTTCAGTGGATACTCCCTGATTTTCCGGGTCGGTAAGGAAAACCGGCGCTGCACGGCCTGCACCTTCTCAAACAGCTCTTTCTCAATAATTGCCGGATGGTGGTCGGGAATAATGAACCATTTGTCACGGTCCTTCATGCGGCTCCGTGTACCTCCCACTTCAATGACTGCCCGCCGTCCAATGACGTAGGAACCGATATAGCGTTCGTCCTCCAGGATGCGGAGAACCGTAGAACTGCTCCAGCGGCCACGAGAGCGTGAGACATCGTGGTACTGCTGTCCATGAGTGGCTTTATATTCCCCTGGGGTTGGGATGCCTCGCTTAAATAGTTCCCTGGTAATGGCTGCCGCCCCAATGCCGGTTGCCGCAAGCTGGAAAATGAGCTGTACCACCGCAGCAGTTTCCGGGTTTGGCTCCATTCTGCCATCGGCGCTTTTGCGATACCCATACGGGCAAATCTTACTCTGATATTCTCCGCGCTGCATTTTGGCGTACTTGGCGCTTTTGGTTTTCATGGACATATCGCGGCTGTAATACTCGCTGATCAAATATTTGAAAGCCACATCCATCCCGCCGGTATCGCCTTTGTGCTGATCGCTGTCGAAATCGTCATTGATGGAGATGAACCGGGTGTGAAACAATGGGAACACCCGCTCGATGAAGTATCCGGTTTCGATGCTGTTTCGCCCAAATCGAGAAAAATCTTTGACAATGATGCAGTCAATCTGATTGGCCCGAACCAGTTCAATCAGTTCCTGGACTTTGGGACGCTCAAAATTTGTCCCGCTATATCCGTTGTCGATAAATTCCAGAACCTCTGCGTCAGTGGACTCCGGCATGGAAGAAACGAACTCGTTCAGCACAAGGTGCTGGTTCTCAATGCTCATGCTGTCGTATTTGTAATCCTCCAGGGAAAGACGGATATATAGGGCGATTACATATTTCTGCATTGGTTCAGCACCTCCTCGCAATGCTCAAATTCGCTTTGAAAACGGAAATGAACTGTAATCTGTTTCTCCCTGGAAACCTCCACACGTTCAATCAGCCGGTCAATCAGGGCTGCCGTCAGATGGCGATCTTCCTTGATATGCTGTGCATCCTGGGACAGCATTTTATACTGTTCCAGCTGCCTGGCAATAATCGCAAGCCCTGCTTTCAGCTGCTCAATTTCCTTGCTGACCGCCTCGATTTTGGCTTCGTACTTGTCCTTTAAGGCAAAATACTCGTCTTGTGACAGATGGTTCTGGATCAGACCCTCATACAATCCGCGCTGGTAGGTACGCAGCTGTTGGATTTCCTGTTTCCGGCTGGCAATTTTATCCTGAATACTTTTCTGTTCCTTAGCTTCTTTGGAGAGATTTTCCGGGCTGAGGGAGTATTGCCCCAGCGTGGTATCGAGCTGTTCCTGCAATATATCCGCCAACGCATCCAGCAGGTTCATTTCATCAATGAAAACGCCGGGGCAAGCACCCTTTTTGATGCGGTTATTGCTGATACAATGGTAGACATATACATCCGGCGTCTTTTTGCGGACGCATTTTTGCCGGTGGAGGCTGTGTCCGCAGTGGGCGCAGAAAATTTTCCCTCTCAAAAGATTGGGGGACCAGGAATGTATTTCCCTGTCTTTGGCCTGTTGTGCGGCACAGTCTAAGACTTTTTGTACAGCATCGAACAGCTCTCTGCTCACAATGGCCTCATGCGTATCACGAACGACCGTCCATTCATCGGCGCTGGCCCTGACCTGTTTGTGGTCGATGACCTTGGAAACGCCCTGCACAAGATCGCCGGCATAAACGCCTGCCCGGAGAATTTTGGCAACCGTGCGCGTCTGCCAATTCCCATTTCCAATCAAATTCTCATGGGTAATCTCGCCCAGCCTTTTCTTATAGTGACTTGGGGCGAGGACTCCGGCCTCGTTTAATCGAACCGCAATAGTGTTCAGGCCATCGCCTTCAGCGGCCCACTGAAACATAGTTTTGACCACCTCAGCCGCCACCGGGTCAACGATCAGCTGGTGGCAATCATCGGGGGCTTTCAAATATCCATAGGGTGTACGCCCGCCAACGTACTTGCCATCTTTCATTGCCTGCCGCTGCTGCGCTTTGATCTTTTTCGCTATATCCAGCGCATAGGCTTCGTTAATCATGTTCCGCAGAGGAATGATGATGCCATCATGGGCATGATCCGGGGAGGAAGAATCATAGCGGTCATTCACAGCGATAAATCGAACCCCCTGTGCAGGAAAATACCGCTCGATATAGTAGCCAGTGTCGATGACATTCCTCCCCAGGCGGGAAAGATCTTTGACAATGACACAGTTGATAAGGCCCGCTTCAATATCGGAGAGCATCTGCTGGAAGCCGGGCCGGTGAAAATTCGTACCCGTTGCACCGTTGTCAATGTAGGTTTGAACCACGATGATTTCCGGGTTCTGCTCCAGATACCGGGCGATAATCAACTGCTGGGTTTCAATAGAGGCAGTACGGGTATGCTTATCCTCAACGGAAAGCCGCACATAAACTCCGGCACGGCAAGTTGTATCTATCTCCGGTGCAGGAAGCACCACGGTTTCTTTTCTGCTTTTTCTTGCCACAAATCATCCCACCTTTCTTTGGCTTGTCTGCTCCGCCAGCTGAATCAGCTGAATGGCTTTCTGATATTCATCCTGATATGTGAAGGTGATCTCCAGTTCCTTTTTCCCAATCACCTTGATACTCTGTATCATGTGGACCACAGCTTTGCGGTCCAGGGTCTCCATCGTGGAAAACTGCGTGAAATGAGAAATCCAACGGTTTCGCTCACTTCGGTTTTCCAACACATCGGACAGCTTATCTTTCAGAGTGCGGATCGCTTCTTTCGCATTTTCCGCAGCCCTTGTGTATTTGGCTTTATAATCGGTGTATTCTTCTTTGTTGATTGTGCCGGTAACCAGGTTTTCGTAAAGGCGGGCCTTAAACTCCAACGCCTGCGCCAACTGCCGCTCATTGGCTGCGATGTGGGAAGCGTATTCATTCGCCAGCGCCTGGTTGATGCTGCTCTGGTCGATGCCGTCCAGAATGGCTTGCAGGCAGGTCACATTGTCTATGTACCCCTTCAGGCTGTCTTTGACGCACTCCACCAGATCGCTCTCCTTGAGCATCACAGGATTGGCACAGCCATGCTTTTTCCCGGTGGGGCAGTAATAATAGTGGTATTCCTTGCCCTTGACCCGGTTCGTTTTCCGCGTCATGCGCGCCCCGCAGCAGCCGCAGATTAAGATGCCGGAGAACAAATACACAGTGTCTTTCTTTGGTGACGTGCGGGTATCCAGTCTGCGGATACGCTGAACAAGCTCGAAATCCTGCTTGGGGATCAGCGCCTCATGAGCGTCGGGAACGCGAATCCATTCAGAGGATGGCCGCTGCTCCATCTGCTTGATTTTATAGTGCGGCGTACCCTGTTTTCCCTGTACCAGCGTGCCAGTATAGGTTTCGTCCTGCAAAATGCGGATAACCGTCGTAGCAGACCATTTACAGTCCTCTTTGTCTGTGTATCCATGTTTGGCATAAGGGAAACCGTTGTTTTTCTTATAGGCCAGTGGCGACAGGACGCCCATATCATTTAAGGTAGTGGCGATCCGCAGTGCGCTTGTCCCATCCAGACGCATACGGAAAATGTCCTGGACAACACGGGCCGCATACGGGTCTGGTACAAGCAGGTTTTTGTTTTCCTCTGACTTCATATAGCCGTAAACAGGGAAAGCCCCAACAAAATCTCCGTTCCGCCGCTTTATATCCAAAGAGGTACGGGTTTTGATGGAAATGTCCCGGCAGTAGGCTTCGTTCATAATGTTCTTGACGGATACGGTCAAGTCGTCCCCGCTGTTCTCATGGGCAGTGTCGATATTATCCGTGATGGCAATAAAGCGAACCCCATAAGCGGGAAACACCCGCCGCAGGTAGCGCCCGGTTTCGATGTATTCCCGCCCCAGGCGGGAAAGGTCTTTGACTATGACGCAGTTGATCTTGCCATCGGTAATATCCTGCATCATTTCCTTAAACGCCGGACGGTCAAAAATGATACCGCTGTAACCATCGTCGATTTTTTCGGATATGATTTCAATGTCCGGGTTCCGTTTAATAAAATTCTCAATCAGCTTTCGCTGATTGGTAACGCTGTCGCTCTCGCTGGAGCGGTCATCTGTGTAAGACAGACGAATGTAAGAGGTTGCCTGATATTTTGGCATGAAAAAGCACTCCTTTCCTCCCGGAAGCTCCCGCAAGAAAAGAGTGGTTTTTGAGGTTTTCAGTTTTCATCCTTTTCCAAGTCCATCGTAACATGGTCTTTGGAAAAAATCGAGGATGTCAGTCATCTCAAAATTCCTTGCAGGCATTCCTCCAATGTGACCCCGTTGTTGGCAAAAGCAGCGTTTACCACAAAATCGCCACAGCGGAAGCGATATGGATTTTTGATTTGGTGAAGAAAGGCTGCAATCCGTTCCTCTTTGGGTAGTGCCTTATCTACCGCAACTTCACGGATGTCAACCAATTCATCGGTTGTAGCTGGTGAACAGGCTTGCATCAACTGGCTCATAGGGATACTCCTTTCTTTGTGGTCGTGTTCAAAGTTACATGAATACGCTGGCAGCCGAAACTGCCAGCACATGGTATCTAACTTTGAAAGGCAACCCCCATCGGCGCTCATGCACCGATGGGGAATCGCCGCGAAATCAATTTGGTTATCACGCCACATTTGCCACGCATCCCTGACGCTGGGGACAGAACAGGTCTCCGCTGGCGCGGCTGTCATAACTCCGCAGCGTCGTTCATAGCGTGCGCCGCAGGGTTCCCCCCAAGTCTTTGGCGGGCCGTGAGGAAGTATCTTTAAGCCCCCGCGCAGTCATCGCGCCGGATGTGCCACCATCCGGGTCACAGGGACGTTGATCGCTCCGAAACAGCTTGTCCATCACCTCCTGGCTGCTCCATCTTCGCGGCGCCCTGCACTCGCTCATACGCGGGTTATGTACCTGTTCTGCCGTGTATTCAGTTGTCAAAGATCAGCGAAGGAAAAATCCCCTTCTTGCTAACCATGACAAAAACAGGCAGTTTGTCCTGCCTGTAATGCGATTTTTTTGAAAAATATTTTTGCCTTGCCGCTTCAATAAGAGCCGCGGGCGAGTCAAGCGTACAGCAAGCACAATAAAATAGGTACTATCGTACTCAAATACACCTTTTATAAGGTTCTTCCTGCAAGGAAATGGGCACGATAAAATATAAACAAGGAGACGATAGTGCCTATGGAACTGATAAAAGAGCTGGGACGAAGGATACAAAAAGCGCGTAAGGAAAAAGGACTGACGCAGCAGGAACTCGCAGATCTGAGCCACGTTTCTCTGAAGCACGTTCAAGGCTGCGAAAGAGGGGTGAAGAACCCTTCTTTTGAGGTCCTGCGCGCTTTTTGCAAAGTCTTGAATTTATCTTTGGATTCCCTGATGAATCTCGACCTGCCAGAAGATGAGCAAGCCGCCAACGATATGCGGCAGCTTTACCTTTCGTGCCCTCCGGCTGCCAGAAAAGTGCTGTTAAACTCGACCCGTGCGTTGGCTGATGAGCTGAAAGAGATGGTGCAGACGGCCGGAGTTGGCCCAGATGAACATTTAGAGGATAAGTAAGCCGGTGGAGGAATAAAAACCCCCACCGGCTTTCTTTTGCCGCTATGCGGCGGTCAGGTTATCGGGCTGTGTCCAGCGACGCGCCAGCTTCTTCAGCCCGCGCCGGATGCTCTCCCACACGCGGCGGCGGTCAGCACCCTCGATCCGGGCAATCTCGGCCACCGTCATGCCCAGGTAAAACCGGGCGTAGATACGCCGGGCCTGGATGGCGGTCAACTGCATCAGCGCGGCGTACACTTCCTCCCGCAGCTGCTTCTGCTCCAGGATTTCCTCCGGGGTGAGCGGCCGGTTGAGGGCATCGTTTTCAATGCCATCCCCCCGGTTCAAAGAATAATGAGCCTTATGCCGGAACTTCCGGCGTTCGTAGGCGGCATCGTCCTGTTCCTGGCCCCGGATCGCGGCCAGCACTTCCTCGGCCACATCCACAAAGACATCGGTTTTATACACATCGGGATACAGCTCCCGAAGATTGATCTTCTGCATTATGTACCTCCATTTCGATTCACGGGTTGACGGGTGAAGCGAAATGAAGGCGGTGGGCGACACCGTTCGGGGAAATTCCCGAAAAAACGACAAGCAAAAGCGCCAGCATCCGAAGAACGGCGGCTGGCGCTGCTAAAAGAGGACTTATGACGCTTATGGACCAGCCACGATAGTGCCTGTTCATAAGCAGATGGAGGCCGATTAACGGTCAGACTTTTTTTGGCAGGTAAATTCCTGCCGGATTATGTCGAAGCTGTCTTTGCTTCACGGCGGCTCCCTCCTAAAGCCGCCGTGTCAGCGTATAGGCGTCACTCCTTTGTCGAGGGCATAAGGAACGGCGGCCTTGATGTTACTCAAAACCGCCGCAGTACCCTGAAAGTCCATTATGGGCGCACGAAGCTGCCTGCCCTGCAACGGTTTTTTTCTTTCCCCGTTTAGCGGGGCAGGATAGCTTGGCTTATTCGGTTTATTCTTGCTCTTGTGCGGCTGCCTCTTTCAGCCGCGAAAAGCTCTCATCGCTGATGATGTGTTCAATCCGGCAGGCGTCGGCCTCCGCAGTCTTGGGGTCAACGCCTGCGGCGATAAGCTGCTCGGTAAAGAAGCAATGGCGCTCATAGATTTTTTCAGCCACCTCGCAGCCCACATCGGTCAGATGGAGAAAGTGATCTTCGTCCATTGTAAGAAAGCCGCCGTCCCGCAAGGTAGCCACTGCATGGCACACGCTGGGCTTTGACACCTCCATGTGCCGGGCCACATCTACGGAGCGTACCATACCGAGTTTCTTTTGGAGAACAAGGATGGTTTCCAGGTAGTCCTCCCCGGACGCATGAAGTTTCATTAAGACCTCCCTTACTGTATCCGCCAGCCCTCGGCTTGTTCGCGGATTTGGATAAACTTCTTGTAAGTACCTTCCTGTTGCAACAGTTCCTTATGCGTACCTCTCTGAGCCACAGTTCCGCCATCAATCACAAGGATTTGGTCGGCGTTCTCAATCGTAGCCAGGCGATGGGCAATCGTAATAATGGTTTTGCCATGTGTCAGGGCAGAAATAGCTTCCTGGATCAAATGCTCATTCTCAGGGTCAATGCTTGCTGTTGCCTCATCCAAGATAACAATGGGAGCATCCTTGAGCATTGCCCTGGCGATAGAAATTCTTTGCTTTTCACCGCCGGAAAGAGAAGAACCCCCTTCACCAATCACCGTGTCATATCCGTCTGGCAAAGCCATTATGAAGTCATGGCAGCGGGCCGCTTTTGCGGCGGCGATAATCTGTTCATCCGTAGCGTCCGGGCTGCCGAATTTAATGTTATTCTTAATGGTATCCCGGAACAGGTAGACATTCTGAAAAACCATGCTGATATTTTTGAGTAGACTATCGCAGGTAAATCTGCGAATATCCGTTCCACCAATGGTAATCATTCCGCTGTTAACATCGTAAAAACGGGCAATCAGGTTACACAGCGTAGATTTTCCACTGCCAGATGGCCCCACGATGGCCGTTGTGCTATTTTGCGGAATTTTGAAGTTCAGGTCATGCAAAACAATCCGGCTGTCATATCCGAAAGAAACATCCCTAAACTCAATATCATAGGATGTCGGTTTTATGTCGGTGCCGTCCCGGTCGATATAGTTTACATTCTCCAACGCTTCCAGCTTATTCATGGCAGAGTCCACAACTCCGAGCATATGGGCCGCGTCATTGATATTCTCCACGCTGCCAAACATCACAAAAGAGAACAGAACAAACATCAGGAAGAATGCCATACTCATTTGTCCCTGCAACGCCTGCCATGCACAAATAAAGACAATTCCCATCGAAGCCAGTTTTAAGGCAAACAAATGCAGACAGTTAAAGGGAGTAAAGCCTTTTTCCACCTTGATATGAATATCTTTCAGGTCTTTACTGGCATTACGAAAGTTCTCAATAGAGGCCCCTTCCTGTCCAAAAGACTTCACAATGGAAAGCCCTCGGATGTATTCAATCGCTGCGCCGGACATATCTTCCATTGCTTTATGGGTTGTTGCAGCGTTTTTTTCACTGTGTCTGCTGATCCCTTGCAAAGCCAGCGCTGAAAGAGCAACGCCAACAATGGAAATAACCGCAGCAACGGGGCTGAAGAAGATCAGGCATAAAACGATGGCAATAAACTTTGCGTATCCATTGATGATGACATCCACCATTTTCATACCCTGTAATTCCAAAGTAGACAATTCCGTGGTAACGCCTGCCAGAATGTCACCGACACTGTTCTGTGAAAAGTACCCAAGGGGAACCCGTTTCAGTACATCGCCCAGATGAATACGCTGCCCGGCGGCCACTTCATATCCAATGCTCTCCTGCAATACTGCCCGGAGATAAGAAAGCAGGAAGTTCAATGCAATCGAGCCAATAATGATCCCCAGCATTTGCCAGATTAAAACAGTATCAATCGCAGTATTCGTCCAGTATGCCTGGATCGCTTTATCCAGTGCGAACGCGGCTGCCATTGTAGGAATAGCAGTAGACAAACTGCTGAAAAAGGAACACACAGAACCAAGATAGAGGCGGCCTTTATATTTACCAGCCCACCGGATAATGCGTTTCATTGACTTAAACATTGACAGCCACCTCCTTTTTCTCGCCCACAGACCAGTTCTTTGCACCAATATGAGCCTGCCACATATCCGCATAAAGCGGGCAGCGTTCCAGGAGTTCCTCCTGCTTTCCGCAATCAACAATCTGTCCTTTCTTCAAAACGACAATCTGATCTGCGTTTTGAATGGTAGACAGACGGTGTGCAATCACCAGCAGGGTCTTTCCTTTGGAAAGGGCCATGATGGATTTCTGGATTTTATCTTCATTCTGCGGGTCAGTGAAGGCAGTTGCCTCGTCCAAAATCACAATAGGCGCATTTTTCAGGATTGCTCTCGCAATAGCAATTCGTTGCTTTTCTCCGCCGGAGAGCCGCTTGCCAGCATCACCGGCCGGGGTATCATATCCTTTTTCCAGTCGAACAATGAAATCATCACAGCAGGCCGCTTTTGCGGCGGCATATACTTCCTCATCCGTAGCATTTGGATTACCCAGGCGGATGTTCTCTTTGAGAGAGCAGTTAAACAGGAAATTGTCCTGTGTCACGAAACTGACCAATTCGGAAAGCTGCCGGATGGAAAGTTCCTTGATATTCGTGCCGTCGATGGAGATGCTGCCGCCGGTCACATCCCAAAATCGGGCAATCAGCCGGGCAACGGTGGACTTGCCGCCACCGGATGGCCCAACCAGGGCTGTAAAACTTCCCTGCGGCATTTTCAGGCTGATGTCATGCAGCACTTCGTTTTGCCCGGTGCCATCATAGGAGAAAGATACATCCTGTAAAACAATATCTGTGTGCCTGATCGGAACAATTTTGCCAGAGTCTGGCAATACGGGCAGGTTCAGAAGTTCATTTGCGGCTTCTACTGCATATTCCATTGACTTTGCCTCGTTGATAAAAGTAGTAGCCTTCATCAGCGGGCCGACAATACTCAGCGAGAGAATAATTCCCATCGCCAATTCAGCAGGCGTGATACTCCCGCTCTGCGTCAACAGCAAACCAATGGGAAGTACCCCCAACAGGGTGGTGGGCATGATCGCCATCATCAGGTTCATTGTTTTCCAGGTACTCTTGAACCATGCCAGGGTAAAGTCCTTAAAGGACTTTACCGCTCCCACGAACTTCTCATAGGAACTGGTGCTTTGATTGAACGCCTTAACAACCTCAATGCCTTCCACATACTCAATAATGACATTGTTTACATGATTGTTTGCCTCCATATAAGCTGCGTACTGGCTGTTATAGTTCCGCATGAGAAAGAACATGGGGATCATAGCCAGAACCGGAGCAATCAGAACTGCAAGGCCCAAACGCCAGTCAATCGCCAGCAACCAGATAAAAATAGCAACCGGAAGGAGCAGGTTCGATGTCAGCTCCGGGATCATGTGAGCCAAAGGCGGCTCCAAATCCTCCACCTTGTCCATGATAATATTCTTCAAGTAACCGATCCTTCGTCCCATTACTTCGCCAAGGGGCGCCCTCATCAGACGGTTTGCGATTTTCAGGCGAATGCCTTCCAGTATCGTGTAAGCGGAGATATGTGCCAAAATTGTGGAAATGCCAAAGCAGATGACACGGATCAGGTATCCGCCTACTCCTACCAGACACCAGAGCAGGATGTTGTTCAAAGTAGCGGTCCGGTTAATGAACAGGAGCAGGATTTCATACACCGCCCAAAACGGAACAAAGCCTCCGGCAACACTTAAAATGGCACACAAAACCGAGAGGGTCATTTTCCCTTTGCAGGGACCTGCAAAAGAGAAAAGCGTTTTGACCCAATGCTCTTTTTGCTGCTTCATATCAATTCACCTCTCTCGATCAATTTAGCCAGCAAAGAAATAAGGATGGTTAATCTTTGCTAACCATCCTTAATGCTATCACAATTCAATTTTTCTTTCCGCTCCACACGGCCTTTTTTATTCCAATCAGATAATTGATTTTCGATATTCCAACGGCGTTTTTCCCATTGTCTGATGAAATGCGGACGCGAATTTGCTGGGGCTGTCATATCCCACAAGTCCCGCAATCTCCGCCACTTTCAGCGACTTATCTGATTTCAGTAAAGAGGCAGCATAGTTCATTCGATAGTTTCTCATGTATGTAAAAATCGGGCTGCCATATACCGATTTGAAACAGTTTTTCATAGGGGTCAGGGCAATATCAAACCGCGCGGAGAGTTCTTCCAAAGTATAGTTTTTGGTCAAATCCTGCGTCAGAAGTGCCTGGATCGCTTTGATTTTCTCAACCTGGCCTTTATAAAAATAGGGGCGTTCTTCTGTATGGCCCGAAAGTTCCAGTGCGTCCAGATACAGCAGCAGCTCCAACACTTTGATCTTGAAATAGTCCTTTTTGATTTTGACCGGGACATTGTAGAGTTCGGAAAAAATATGCTCAATGGCCGGTTCTCCTGGAATGACATAGGGTGTACGGTCGCTGCAATACTTTTTTTGCAATTCATAAAGATCCACAGAAAAGTCTTTCATAGAGGCCGGGATTTCCTTTGCCGCAGTCTCCATCTGAAAGCCAATGGAAATACCGTGATAGTGAGAAAGTGGAAATTCCACCTTGCCGGAATGATGGATGCGGCGATCCACCCGAAGATCGCCAGCCTCTAAATAGCTAAAGGCATTTTGGCCGACTTCCTGCTCAATGCGCCCTTCCCGGCAGTGGTCGATACAAAGCAGGTCCATATCTGTCTGGAAACCCGAAATGCACTCCTTCATGTGAAAATCATTATACATGAGAAATACACCGGGAAAGACATGATAGAGCGTCATCATGCCTTCACCAGAATTATCGCTTAAACGCATGACCTTGCAATCATCGGACTCGACCAGGTTTTGAACATTGGGGCCGTAGTACATTTCCCGGAACAGTTCCGGCATAGACGCTACCTCCTTTCTTTGGAGCATCCCTCCATATCAAATATTTTATCACAAGTCCGGCCCAAAAACTCAAAATCATGGGAAACAATGATGATAACTTTATTTTCATCATTCAACTTGCGGATCATGTTGCTCACTTCCAGCATACGATGATAGTCCAGCCCACTGGTAGGCTCGTCAAAGACAAGCACATCCTTGTCGGAGAGAATAGCGGTTGCCACCGCAAGGCGCTGCTTCTGGCCTCCTGACAGGGCCATCGGATGACGGTCTTTGAAATCCAGCAAATCAAAAGACCTGAGAATTTCTTCAATCCGCTCCGGCGGACAATCTGGCTGCGCCAGTTCACATTCGTTCCATACGCTGTCTGAAAAAAGCTGATGGTTCACATCCTGCATAACACAAAAGCTGGCCTTATTACGCTGTTTTGCTTTCAGTGTTTGCCCGTCCAGCCGGACTGTTCCATTCACTTCTTTCAAAAGCCCGCACAGGCAGCGCGTCATCGTCGTTTTTCCCGCGCCGTTATGACCGACAATCCCCAACACTTCGCCCCGTTTTGCAGAAAAGCCAAGGCCGCTGAATACCGGCTGCTTATCAAAGGCACAGGAAAGATTTTCTACGGATAAGCCTTCCTGCGCTCCTGGCGGATCGGCGGGAGGCAGCTCCAGCACAGGATGGACAAGACTTCTAAGCCCCATCCTGATACGCTGCTCATCCGAAAGATTGCGAAACTCATCTCTTGAAAAAGCCTGAACAATTTTTCCTTTTTGAATGAAGATCGCCCGGTCGATCAGGTCCATCAGAAAATATAGACGGTGTTCGGCAATAACAACCGTCCGTCCTTCTTCTTTGATCTGGATAATCTGCTGGCGTAAAGTGTCAATCGCGTCGGCATCCAGATTTGCTGTCGGCTCGTCCAGCACAAAAACGGACGGGTTCATGGCATATACAGAGGCAAACGCAAGACTTTGTTTTTCCCCGCCAGACATGGAAAAAATGTTTCTTCCCAAAAGCGATTGAATTTTCAGGGCGGAAACAGTGGCCTCATAGCGCTCTTTGATTTTCTTTGGTTCGACGCCTGCATTTTCCAGACCAAAAGTAATTTCGCTGTCCGAGTCAATATTGAAAAACTGAGATTTCGGATTTTGGAACACAGAGCCAACCTGTTCTGCCAGACGGTACATTTCTGTTTTCGGCACTTCCATACCGTTCACAATCGTTGTACCGGATAAAGTGCCGCCCTCGACAAAATGAGGGATTAAGCCGTTAATCAGTTTTGTCACTGTTGTTTTGCCACAGCCCGACTCCCCTGTAAGGACAACACATTCTCCCTGCTTAATATTTAGGTCAATATGGGAAAGCGTTCCCTGCTCTTTCTCATATTCAAACGATACATCCTGAATTTGGATCACATGGAACACCTCCTTATCCCACTGTAATTGAAATCACACAGAAAACCACACCTGCCGCCAGACATAAAAAGTCCTGCACGCCGAACTTCATTTCAATCATGCTTGTCTTTGGCGCAGGATTTTCAATGCCCCGCGTAACAGCGGCTGCGGACAATTCTTCCGCTGTCGTTGTTGCAGAAATCATGGTCGGCACCAACAAGCACTCAATTTTTTGTACCCCATGAATATTACGGAGCTTCATGGCATCCCGGATATAGCCGGTTTCTTCTTTCAAGGCCGGAAAATACCTGACGGTTACAGACAAAGGAATAATCAGTCCCTGCGGGATATGCCATTTCCGAAGTGCAACCATCAATTCCCGGACGGGCGTTTTCTGTAAAACCATCGTACCGACAATCAAACAAGGGAAAATCTTTCTTGCATAAGATACAATGATCGTGAAGCTGCTGGCTAAAATTTTTGGCCCGTTTGGGAATACATAGTATTGCAGCGCCAGACAAACCCCAAATGCGATTGCCAGTTTGCCTGCGGATTTTTGGCACCCGCAGGCAACGATCAGCAGGAGCAGAAAAACAACCCATGTAATTTCAACCCATACGGAGTGCTGGGTAAAGGCCACAATATTTGCCAGCACCAACAAAAGCAATTCCGTCCGTGGATCGAACCTTAATGTATGTTTTTTGCCCGCCCCATTCATCACACAATTCCTGCCTTTACAAAGTGCTTTTTGAACAGACCTCTGGCAATAAATGCTCCGATGATACCGCCGATGATTGGAGCAACAAACAGAACGATTAACATTGCATTGGACGACAGAGCTTCAACTGCCGCAACATAATCAGCGGGCATTCCCTGTTCTGTAATCTGTGCTAGGAAATCGGCCTTAAACAACCAGATGGGAAGGGGAGAACCAACCATCCCCAGCGAAAAAATCACATAGGCAATCGAATTCCCCTTGAAGCTGTTATACTTAGTCACCGCTCGAACAACTTCGGCCAAAATACAGGTAGAAGCCATCGAGATCAGGATTACAAGGGTAAATTGTCCAGTGACAAAATAGATAAGAGCAGTGATAAGCCCCATCAGGAAAACTGCACCCAGTTTTTGAACCTTTGCGACCATCAGCATAAAGGGAATGCCTGCAAACACAGCAATGAAGCCAGGCATAAGCATCCAAAGAACAGGGTGAATGCCTCCCAGAAGCATGAAGGCAAAGTTGATGACAAAGTAGATTGCGGAAAAGATACCGATGGTAATGAGGTCTTTTCCTTTCAGTTTTTTGTCCGTAATCACATCAGACATCGTAAATTCCTCCTTTTAGTTAGGTTGTGCTAACCCATAGGCTTTTTGAAAGCGCCCTTCGGCGCTTACAGTAACCATCATAGCAGACCCGAAAAGTCTTTTCCGCTCCAATCGGCCTTTTTTGTTCCGATAAGACTTTTTTTCTCTTTGCCGTTTACATGGTGTCATTCAAACAACTCTAAGAACATAAAAGCAAAAGCCGGGGAAATACACCTTACAGTATTTTGCTCCCGACTTCTGCTATATCACTAAATTTATATGTAGATTAGTTCTTGAAATAAAACTTCCTCCGCCTGTGCTTTCAGCGTGTTCATTAGCCCTACCCAGCGCATAGGGTCGCGGGCTTTCAATTCCTCGGTGACGCCTGCCGCCTCCATCATGCGGGGCAATATGGCGTCCATCCGTTCACGCGCGGCCTTAGTAAAAGCCGATGGAGACAAATTGCCCCCACCGGCTCTTTTTTTGCCGCTGTGCGGCGGTCAGATTATCGGGCCACGTCCAGCAGACGCGCCAGCTTCTTCAGCCCGCGCCGGATGCTGTCCCACACGCGGCGGCGGTCGGTGCCCTCGATCTGGGCGATCTCGGCCACCGTCATGCCCAGGTAAAACCGGGCGTAGATACGCCGGGCCTGGATGGCGGGCAGCTTCATCAGCGCAGTATACACTTCTTCCCGCAGTTGCTTCTGCTCCAGAATTTCCTCCGGGGTGAGCGGACGGTTGAGGGCATCGTTTTCAATGCCATCCTCCCGGTTCAGAGAGTAATGGGCCTTGTGCCGGAACTTCCGGCGCTCATAGGCGGCATCGTCCTGCTGGTGGCCCCGGATCGCGGCCAGGACTTCCTCGGCTACGTCCACAAAGACATCGGTTTTATATGTATCGGGATACAGGTCCCGAAGGTTGATCTTCTGCATGATGTACCTCCGTTTCAATTCACTGGTTGACAGGTGAACCGAAACGAAGGCGGCGGGCGACACCGTTCGGGGAAATTCCCGAAAAAACGACAAGGAAAAGCGCCAGCTTCCGATGTACGGTGGCTGGCGCTTTCTATATGCGTCTTATAGGTCTTATGAACCAGCCACGATAGTGCCTGTTCATAAGCAGATGGGGGCCGGTTGACGGCCAGGCTTTTTTTGGCAGGCAAATTCCTGCCGAATTATGTCGAAACCCTCTGTGCTTCACGGCGGCTCCCTCCTAAAGCCGCCGTCATATTCAGCACAGGGTCGTCATCCGTATGAGGACATAAAGAACGGCGGCCTTGATTTTGTCAAAGCCGCCGTAAGTGTGATTAGGCATGGTGATTGCCTGCTGAACGACGGCTTTTTTTCTTTTGCCGTCGCCCGGCAGATAGATCACATATATCTATCAGTTATGATTGGTCTTGCAAAATGCTTTGTGCCTCATCCTCGCTTATGTAGCCGTATTGAACCATTCTCTGTACGACATACTCTTGACGCTGTTCTGCCAGCTCTGGGTTGGATGTTAGCGAATAAACTGAGGGCGCATTGGGAATCCCCGCTAAGAGAGTACATTCATAATCAGTCATATCAATGGGGGCTTTCCCAAAATATCCTTGGCTTGCATCGTAAATACAGTAGTAGCCATCTCCAAAATAGATAGAATTGACATACAGCTCTAAAATCTCATCTTTTGTATAGGTGTTTTCCAAGCGGAATGCCATAAACATCTCAGCGATCTTGCGGACAAAACTTTTTTCCTGCGTAAAATACAGATTTTTGGCAAGTTGCTGTGTTATGGTGCTGCCGCCTTCACGCAGACTCCAAGAGGTCAGATTGTTCCAGGCAGCTCGGCCTATGGCAATCAGGTCAATTCCAAAATGCTGTTCAAAACGGTGATCTTCCACTGCCACAACGACGTCCAAATAAATCTCTGGGATTTCAGCAAGGGTCGTATAATCGGGATCAGCTCGAATCTCAGCAACTTTTTCCTCAAGAGGTTGCTCGGCAAGTGCATCACGGTACATTTTATAACCAAATCCGCCCAAAACACCGCCAACAACGAGCATAGCAAGCATCGCCAGCGCGAAGGAACGAATTAGGAACTTTCTTATTCTTTTCATGCTGCACCTGCCTTTCCGTTTGAAATAGCGCCTATACAGGCTCCAGTTTACGAATTACCATCGTATTGTTCCTGCACGGCGGCGGGCATTTCATCAAATTGCACTTCTGCCCAGGTAACGACACCACGGAATGGGGCCACCTTCAGGCATAAGTAGGCATCGTCAGTGAGAATCCGACTCGTTTCAAAGCTCAGTTCTTTTTCGGCCCCGGTTTCATCGTAGGCGCTTAATGTGTAGCGATCATTCATCGCTCCGTGTGGTGCGATCTCGGTCACACAGTCGTTGTCAATTTGCGTGTAGTAATCGGCGCTTTTCTGCGTGGCAAGAAAAGCAACAGCGATACATGCTACTACCAGGACAGCTATAACAGCAATAATGATTGTTTTTTCTTTGCGCTCATAACGTGTACTCCTTACTCAATTTCGATGGATACGGTTCCGTCTGTCTGGTCGCCCCACACACCGATATAAGTGCTTGTGCCATCTACTTCTACCGTGCCATCGTACTCACCGCTTTCCGAGAGAAGAATGACTGGATCATCTGCCCCTGAGCGAAGAAAAACTGCTGCTTCGCCGCTTTCGAGAGAAAGTGAACAGGTGATGTGGATCGTACTTCCCGCTCCTCGCTCCAGCGTAGTCCCACCAAATAAAATTTCTGTGCCCGTAAACTCGGAATATGTTGCTTCATAGGCTCCCGTGTAATCGTCAGCTCCGTTTTCTTTGTGACCCTGCAATTTGCTCTGAGGCGTCAAGGCCGCTGTTCCCGCATCGCCAACAAGTTCACCAAAGGCTTTCAAAATGCTGTCCTTTGCCTGGCCGTCGTCAGCTTCAGATAAATCACTAAGGATCTGCTCTGTTCCATCCGCCAGGCCATTCATCACAATATTCGTGCCATCTGCCAAGCCGTTCAACACGGCATCCGTGCCGTCGGCCAAAAACTGCATAGCTGCCCCGCATCCAGACAAACTGCCAACACAAAGGACTATACAGAGAAAGGTACAGATTTTACTTGTATCGTTTAATTTTCGCATGAACTCGCTCCTTTCATCTGGCGCGGCGTCTGCCGCGTCCCTTTTTGACCTTTTTTCGTTTGCTGTTGCCTGCTTTTTGGCTGGGGTGGGAAAGCAGCAAAATCGCCATCGTCAGAACCAGCACCGCCGCCATGCCTGCCAATGCCAGTAAAACGCTGGGAGCCTGCGTGGCACCGTTATATTCCTGCATATCAAAACCGGCGAGAATCAGCGCCGCCGAAAACGGATAAGCGGAGAGCAGGAAGCCGCCCTTGAAGAACAAGATGCAATACCCCAGGAAGAACGTCAGCAGCGAGCCACCCAGATAAGCCCCGCGTATCTGGCCGAAGATCAGGATCATCGGCATACAGACAAGGCCCGTGGTAAAGGCAGCGGCAATTACCTGTGTGCCCTGCTGGAGCAACACAGTGGAGGAAAACCCGCCGAGACCGACGAGCCATCCGGCCAAAACGGTGACAGCTACACTGTAAATCCCAAAAAGCAGGGATAAGCTCATCGTGACGATCAATTTCCCGCCCAACAGTTTGGGGTAGGATACCGGCACGGTCAACAGATTTTTCATGGTATCGTTTGTGTTCTCCCGGTCAATCAACCAACCGCCGATCATAACCAGCGAGAGTGGCAGGAACATCTGCGTATTTCCCCAAACCACATTGGAAAACAGGGTGACAAAATTATAGTTGGGGTCCCGCATCTCCGGGTTGAGGATCAACTGGCTGCCATATTGCACCACGGGGCAGAGGGCCAAAGCCACAATACCAACCAGCAGGATCTGGCAGCGCCGCAGCTTGCGCCATTCCCCTTTTAGAATACTCCACATCACGCACACCTCCTTAACAGCTCTGGCGCTTATAGACCAGCGCGATCAATGTCAGGAACACTGCCGACTCCAGGACTACGACCAGGAACGCCTGGGGCGTTGTCACAAAGTAAGGACTGATCCGCTCCATCAATTTCGTCATCTGTGCGCCGGATGTGTCCAGATACTGGAAGAACCAGCGGAAAGCCAGCGGTCCGGGCAGCAGCGTACCCGGATTGAATCCAAACGGCTGCGTGATAAAAAAATCATTTGTGCCCAAGATGTAATTGATCACCGTGTAGAAAAAGGTGATGATCACAGAGATAATATAGCTGCGGTTCAAAAGCACGACCAAAAGAACGCAGGGCAGCGCCCCGGCCCACATCAGAATCCCTTGCCCGATGCCTACAAAAAACAGTCTCCAAAAGCCGGCCGGTTCCAGCCCGGATGCCAGCACGATCCCCAGATTGACCAAGCCGCCAATCGCCATAAACGCAATGGAAAACAAAAACAGCAGCGTCATCTTTGCCAGGGCCAGCGCAGGTTTGCTCACAGGAATGGTCATCAGGTTCTTTAAGGTGTCGTTGTCCTGTTCTTCAAAGAGCAGGTTGGACGCCAAAACCACCACGGCGGGCATCAGGAGCAGATAGGCGCTCAACTGAAACAGGGTGGACATCAGCCGGTCTACCGCTTCCGCGCCGCTGGCAAAGTCCTGCATTTCCGGCAGAAACAGCGCACAGCACAGTGGAATCAGGGCAGAAATGGCCGCCGCTGCAAAGAATAGCGGCTTGCGTTTCAGCTTGGAAAATTCACAGCGCAACAGTTTAAGCAATGCCTTCACCCCCTGTGACCTTCTTGAAGTAATCTTCCAGGGTATCTTCATACAGGTGCGCATCGGATACCGTCAGCCCGGCCCCCACAAACAGGCTGATGGCTTGCGCCGTATCCAGGTGCAGATCCCGGACGGTCAGCTCGTTTGCGCTGTCCACAGTCATATCGTGAATGCCCAGCCTTTCGTACAGCAGCCTTCCGGCCGCTGCGGCATTGGAAACCGTAAAGCGGAAATATTTCCCATTCTTTGCTTCCAGCTCCTCCAGGCTTTCTTCTTCCACCAGTACGCCGTGGTCAATGATCCCCACATCATCCGCCAGCAGGGCGATCTCAGACAGGATATGGCTGGAGATCAGGATGGTTTTCCCGGTGGCGTCGCACAGTTCCCGGATGAAATCGCGCACCTCTGCGATACCGATGGGGTCAAGGCCATTGATCGGTTCGTCCAGGATCAGAAGCTCCGGGTTGTGCATGATGGCCAATGCGATGGCCAACCGCTGTTTCATGCCGAGAGAATACTGAGAGAACAGCTTTTTATCCCGATACGGCAGATTGACGACCTCCAGCGCGCTTTTGATATACTTGGGGCTTTTCAGTCCGCGCAGATCGGCAAAGATGCGCAGGTTTTCTGTCCCGGTCAAATTGGGGTAGAACCCCGGCGACTCAATCAGCGACCCAATGCGCGGCAGAATCTTCTTCTCGTTGCCGCGAAGCGGCTTGCCAAACAGGCTGACTGTACCAGAGGAAGGGTCGGTCAATCCCAGAAGCATCCGCATGGTCGTTGTTTTTCCGGCGCCGTTGCGGCCCAACAAGCCATAAATGCGCCCCTGGCGCACATGGATGGAAAGGTCGGACACACTGGTTTGCGCCCCATATTGTTTGGTAAGGCCGCGTGTTTCAATCACATAATCGCTCATGTGCGAGTACCTCCTTGTCGTGATGATTGAATCATACCATCCCAACCTTGAGATAACTCTGAGCCAACCTTGAATTATCTCTGAGATTTGGTTGGCAGAATAGGCATCCGCGCCTCTTTGCGGTATAATGTGAGTAAAGACAGGTGGTGAAAATATCTGATGACAAATCATAAAATCTTGCTGGTCGATGATGACCAGAATCTATTGGAAATGCTGTTCTCGATTTTCAAGCGGGCAGGCTATACGAACCTTTTGACCGCCGCATCTGGTGCGCAGGCGCTACGGGTATGGCGGGACGAACAGCCAAACCTGATCGTGCTGGATGTGATGATGCCGGACATGGACGGTTTTGCCGTTTTGAAGGAGATACGCCGCACAAGCCGGGTCCCCGTCCTGATGCTGACCGCTCGTGGTGAAGCGGAGGATCGCATTGAAGGGTTAGAGATTGGTGCAGACGACTATCTCGCCAAGCCGTTCCTGCCCAAAGAATTGTTGCTCAGGGTCGGTGCGATCCTCAGCCGCGCCTACCCGGAGCAAAATAAAACGGTGGAACTTGCCGGAGCCACCGTGGATATGACCAATGCAGAAGTTTGGAAACATGGTGAGAAACAGACACTGACCGCCAAAGAGATGCAGCTGTTTGAAAAGCTGTATCAAAACGCGGGACGGATCGTCACGACAGGTATCCTGTGCGAAACGATATGCGGAGAGTTTTGGCAGGGGTATGAAAGCACCCTTTCCACCCATATCCGGCATTTGCGGGAAAAAATCGAAGAAAACCCGTCAAAGCCGGTTTCCCTTGTCACGGTCAAAGGGCTTGGCTATCGCCTCAATCTCAAGGAGGTGTCGCCATGAACGCAGTGCAGCGGTTTTTCCGCCGTTATATCATTTCCACCATCGGGATCGTAGTTTTATTTTTGGCCGTCAACATTGTCCTGTTCTTTGCCATCCTCATTCTTGGAAGCATGAGCGGTTCGGACGCCGTTTTTTCTGTTGAAACATTTTCCGATCATGTCAGCCGCCAGGATGGAACGTGGAGGGCCGATGATGTTGCCCGTTCTATGCTGGAAGAACACGATGCCTGGGCGATGCTGCTGAACGAAGAGGGCGATGTCATCTGGCAGCAGGACCTGCCGGAGAATCTGCCGCGCTCCTATACCAGTGCAGAGGTGGCCTCTTTCAGCCGTTGGTATCTGGAGGATTATCCCGTCAAAGTGTGGACGCGGCCAGATGGCAAGCTGATGGTCGTGGGCTTTCCTCCCGAAGCTCTGGTGAAATTCTACTACGCTGTGGAACAGCCCTATTTGGGCGCTCTCCTCACTGGTGGAGTCGCCGTATTTTTTATCAACCTTTTTTTGATCGTTTTCCTGATTTTGCGAAATACGAGGAATGTGGAAAAAGCGATGACACCCATTCTGCAAGGTATCCAGAATCTAAGTCACGGAAAAGCGGAGCATCTGGCGGAACAGGGGGAGCTTGCCGAGATCAACGCCGGGTTGAACCGGGCCGCAGACTATATGAGGCAAAAGGACAACACGAGAGCGGAGTGGATTCGTGGTGTATCCCACGACATCCGCACACCGCTTTCAATGGTGCTGGGGTATGCCAGCGAGCTGGAAGATGACGGCAACCTTCCGCCGGACGCAAGAAAGCAGGCAGGGATCATTCGCCGGGAAAGCGAAAAGATGAAACGGCTGATTGATGATTTGAACCTGACTACCAAGCTGGAATATGCGCTCCAGCCCGTTCACTTCCAAGATATGGATTGGGTAGAGACCAGCCGCCAGGCTGTCAGTGAAGTGCTGAATAGTGGTCTGGACAGCCGGTATGAAATCGTATTTGCCGAGATGCAGCCAGGGCGCTCGCTCCACCTTTTGGGGGACGATGGACTGCTGCGGCGTATGCTGGATAATTTGATCCGCAACAGCATCACCCACAATCCGCATGGGTGCAGAATTTCCGTTTCTGTCGGAGAAGAAAAAGGACATTGCCTTTGCATAGTTTCTGACGATGGCATAGGGATCGAGCCGGAACGTCTGAAAGTATTAAATCGCGGAGACGACATTACCAGTACCCAAGGCAGCGATGAAAAGAACGAGCATGGTCTTGGCTTAAAACTGGTGATGCAGATCGTAAAAGCTCATCGCGGAACCGTTTCTTTTTCCGACAGCACCCCACATGGGTTGGAAGTCAGAATCTCTCTGCCGACCCAGCCACTTATTTCATAAATCTCGGCAATATAGAACAAAACCCCGAAAGGAAAACAGATGAGCCAATATCTTGAAGCACTGCGGCAGGCGATGGTCATTTACCCGATGATCGTCGTCCTGTTTACGGTGCCATACATCGCATGGAGTTATCATAAATATGGATCGGTCCTCAGTTTACGGGTTCTGATCGTGTACAGCTTTCTTCTGTACCTTCTCTGTGTCTACTGCCTTGTCATTCTACCGCTGCCTACGCCGGAAAAGGCCGCCACTCTGCATGGGCATAAGGCGCAGCTTATCCCGTTTTCTTTTCTTGCCGATATAGTCAAGCAAGCAGAAATCCAACCTGGACAGCCTGCCAGCTGGCTTCACATTTTCACAGGCAGCGCCTTCTGGACAACCATTTTCAATCTATTTATGACGATGCCGTTTGGCGTCTATCTGAGATACTACTTTTGTTATCACTGGCGTAAAACATTGCGGCTGTCCTTTTTATTATCTTTGTTTTTCGAGCTGACCCAGCTCAGCGGTCTGTATTTTGTCTATCCGGGCAGCTACCGCCTGTTTGATGTGGATGACCTGATCGTTAACACAGCGGGCAGCATGATTGGATTTGCTCTGGCCGGGCCGGTGAGCCGTCTGCTGCCCACCCGGCAAGAGTTGGATACCGTCAGCTTCCAACGGGGTGCTTCCATATCCTTTACGCGGCGTGTTTTTGCCTTTCTGGCCGATATGGCTTGCCTGACCTTTGCATCGTGCATCCTGGCCGTGTTCGTAGTCCCGTTTGGAATCACCCTTTCCATTCAATGGCTGCCGGTTCTATTTCTTCTATACTTTGGGCTGCTTCCTGCTTTTTGTCACGGGCAGACCCCAGGTAAGCGGCTGACACGAATGAAAATCGTGCAAGCGAACAGCGACACAGCGCATTGGTATCAATATTTTCTTCGGTATGGCCTGCTGATAACTGGTCTGGTCGGAGCGCCGTATTGCTTGAACCGGCTACTATTCATTCTGATGGATGTATTGCATCTGGACAGCTTAGCATCACTCGTACTGCATGGATTGTTGATCGGTGGGTATTTGTTCTGGCTATTCTTTGCCGGGATTCGCATGGCCCTGCACAAACCCTTGTTCTATGAGCGATGGTCACGGACAAAGTTAATAAGTACAGTAAAACGCACATAAAATCAGACTTTGTAATATTGCAAGATAAGGACGGGAGTGACTGGCAAGCGATGCCTGTGGCTATCCAGATAGCCCCACGCGCTTGTTGTGGGAAGTCCCCCAAGCCCCCTTTGAACACAGATTTTCAATCTGTGGCTGCGCGTTCTTGCGAACGCTTTTGACCGCGACCAGCTCACCGCTGTCCGTGGTCTTTTTCTTTCTGTTGCGGTTCGGTCTGCTCCATCGCCAGGACCCGATCCACATTGTTCTTGACCGTCAGCAGCTCCCGCATGGCGGCGCGGGCCTGCCGGTACTCTCCGTAAGCCTTTTTCTTATCCGCCAGCAGCTGGGCATACTCGGTCTGAAGCTCCTTGATGGTGGGCAGCTTCTTCACATTCAGCTCGTTGAAGGCTTCCTTGGCGGCCTGGTGCAGCAAGATTTCCTCCTCATGCTCCTGCCGGAATTTCTTTGAATACCCGGCCTTGCGATAGGCCACATAGGTGTCACGGGTCTTGGCGTAGTTGACGATATGGGTGCGCAACACGGCGATCTCGGCCATGCGCTTCTCGGCGGCCTTGATCTGATCGGACAGCGCATTGTAGTGAGCCGTCGCCTCTGCTGTTTTGGTTTCCAAATCGGCATAATCCAGCAGCCCGTGTTCGGACAGATAGTTGAGGGTCTGCGCCATCTGTTTGAGGTTGAACACCTTGGCCCAGCGGGCGTACCCGGCACCTTTTCCGGCCTGGAGTTTTGCCTGGATGTCCACCAACAGATTGACCTTGGGCGGGGCGGCCTGTGGGGCAGGCTGCTTGCGGGGCGTATGCTCTTTCTGGCCGGAAAGGACTGCCAGCAGATCGTCCAGCGTGTAGCCGTCCCCCAGCCGGTCAAAGCGGACGTTGTTGCCCCAGCCCTCCGCGCCGATGGAGATGGTCTTGCCGCGCCGGTGAACGGTAAAGCCGTCCTGTTTCAGCAGGCGCAGCAGCTCCTCCAGGCTGGCCGGTTTCTGTGCCAGCGCCCGGTCAATGGCCTGGCGCAGCTGCTCCTTGTGGGAGGGCTTCGCCGCATCACCCAGCCACTTGTTGTAGCTCTGGCCGCGCCGCTTGAGAGCCTCCACAATGGAGTAGCCATTCTCGATGCAGATGGTGTCGCTCAGGCGGTGGACAGCGCGGGTGCTGCCCCAAAAGTTGCGGAACTTGCGGTCACACTCCAACGTGGTGGAGTTCCATATAATATGGTTGTGGACGTGAGCCTTGTCGATGTGGGTACAGACGATGAAAGCGTGCTTACCCTTGGTGAAACGCCGGGCCAGCTCCACGCCCAGCCGATTGGCTTCCTCCGGCGTGATCTCGCCCGGCACAAAGGACTGCCGCAAGTGGTACGCAATCACATCGTCTGCTCCGCGCATCCGGCCGGTGCGGGCGGCATAGGTCTGCTTATCCAGCAGGAACTGCGCGTCGGCCACGCGGCTGTCGCATTGGTAGCTGGTAATGAGCCTGCCGTGGTCGGTCTTTTCTGGATTTTTTACATAGTCGATGATGTCGCTGATCGCCTTGCCGACCGTGCGGCCCTTGCCAGCGTGCAGCGGCATGATGCGGGTGGTGGCCATGTGGGGGTCCGCCTCCTTTCCAAAAAATAAGCGGCCTGCTCATCACAGACCGCATCGGTTTACTCTATATCAGTTTCCTCGTCCATATCAAAATCGAAATCTTCCTCAATACCATCTTCCAATTCATCCAGCTCCATCCTGGGCGGGAACCGCATTTCATACTGCTCCGTTGCCAAGGCCCGCACGGCATCCCGCCTGTCTTTCATCCGTTTCTTCAGCCATGAAAGCTGTTCTTTAGATAATCGCCAGGGAAGGTTGACAAGCCGGGTAAGCGTCATTTCTTCCGCCTGCTTTTCTGGCGGGAGAGCGGCGCAGGTTTTACAGATGTGCGCGGCATGGCCTTTGCCGGAAAACTTTTCGTTTGCCTTATACTCGCCACAGACCTTGCAGTAGTGTCCACGCTTTTTCATACCGTGCCCTCGCAACGAGCGAACAGCTGACGGACCGCAGCCATGACCGTATCCCAGCCAAGGTCGGACGCATAGGAGAACTTTTGCTGATAGACCGCCCACAGGTCCTGCATGACCGGGCTGTTCTCCACTTCATCAAAGACCTCGGCGGCCTCGGCCAGATGGCGCTCGGTGCCGCGCTTGTGGGCTGTCGCCAGCAGCGCGTCATGGAGAACGTGCCGGTCCAGAGTGCTGCCATAGAGTTGTTGCAGGATGGCGATGTCGTAAAAATCTCTCATACGGGTGTTGGTCGTGGTGCGGGTGATGATGGTTTCCAGCTTTTCGGCCAGCACGGTCTCCAGGTTATAGGCCCAAACTTCGATGGAGCGGTCCTCCAGCATGAGCTTGAAGCTGTACCGCACCTCTTTAGGGGTGATGGCGTCGCCGGTGGAAATGTCGATTTTCAGCGGGGTGCGCACCCCGTCAAAGAGCGTTGTCATCGTGACCCGGATGCCGGGATATTCCGCTTCATCCATGATTTCTGAAATGCTTTTCACCTGGAAGGTAACGCCGTCATCAATGGGAACAGCGATGATCTCGGCCATCATGTTCTCCACATCCTCGACACTGACGTTGGCCCCCTTGACCGTTGCGTCCAGGTCCATCGTAGAGCGGGCGTCCAGACCGACCATCGCGGCCACCAGCATCCCACCCTTGAGGATGAATTTGTCCCGGTAGGACGAGAGAGAAATGCGTTCCAGAAAACGCTCCATCATATAGTTGCGCATCAAAACCTGCGCATCCGCAGCATTTTTCTTTGACAGGTTACGGATCAAATCTTTCAGCTGTCTGGCTGTCTTTATCATAGGAGTACCTCCAAATACTGGCGTAAAATCTTCTCGACCCGGAACAGCTTGGCATAGCGCACCAGCGTCCGCAGGTCCTTGTCTTTCCGGCGGGCATACGCTTTCAAAGCGTCCTGGAATGTCTGCATCTCGATATGACTCCGGCTGCGCAGCACATCGCAGATCGTCCGTTCCATATCATAGACCGGCACATCGTGACCGAAGGGGGTCTGCGCGGTTGTCAGGCCGACCTCATGCAGCTCCGCCTTGATGGTAAAGACCTGGACGCCCTCGTCCTTGAGCCGGGTGGGGTTGTACCCTGTCTTGACCGTGACAGAATAGGCCAGCGGCTCCCGGTCGGTCAGGTCGTGGAAAAACAGCGCCGTTTCATGGGAAAAAACCGCCTGCGGACAACGAAGATGCAGCAGATACATGGCGTCCACCCAGGCGTCTTTGGAAAGATAAATCCCATGCGCCGCCTGTTCCAGCCCACGAGACTGCACGAATTGATAAAAAACAGGTTTTGAGATCCCGGCCGCGAGGGCCTGCCCGGTGCGCAGCATCCCATCCTGACGTTCCATCAGCTGGTCCAGCCGTTGAAATTGGCTCACGTTCTTCACCTTCCTTTCATGCTAATATTATACGCAAAATTAGCACGAAAGTAAAGTCAAAAAATTGCCGGTCAATCACTCCCGGCAATTCTTCGCTTCCAATTCAACCATACACCGCGTCCTGGATCGCATATCGCAGGTCCTGCACCTTGCCCACCAGCCAGGCGGCGGCCATCGGCAGGCCCAGCGGGCTGACCAGGAAGGCAATCACCAGCAGGATCACGCCGTTTTGCGGCGAGTAGATCACAAGCACCGCGATCCCCAGCAGCGCCACCACTGTGGAGGCCAGGCCGAAGATAAAGCTGGACACATACAGCAGCCCGAAGCACAGCCAGGTGAACAGCGTCAGCGCCAGCACTACCGGCGCGGCAAGGATTTTCAGCCCCAATTTCAAAATAAACAGCACCGCTCTCATTTCAGCGCCTCCTTCCGCCAGTCCAGGTATGGCTGGCACAGTTCCTCTACGGCCTTTTCGTCCGCCTCTGTCACCTCCCGGCGCCCCCGCGTCCGGCAGATCATGGCAAAATCCTGAAAATCCGAGAGAAGTATATCGAACAGTTCCTCCGGGGTCCGGCAGAGAATGCCATCCACACAGTAGCGGGAATCCTTGTCCCAGGTCAATCGGACATAGCCGCGTTTACAAGGGAGAACTTCTTCCTCCGGGTCGCGCAGCAGGTATTCTTGAAAAATCTCCAAGACGTTTTCAAACGTCAACATCAGCCATCACCTCGTTTCTGACTCCATTATCAAGCACAACCCGCCAAAACGCAACGATACCGACAAAGAAAAAAGAGGGAGGCCCGGCGATGCAGCCCGCACGCGCCGGACCTCCCTCACAGCCGGGGCGTATGCCCCTGTCACGACAGCTTTGCCAGCTGGGTCAATACCTGATGTACCCCATCCCACAAAGCCTCTTGCCGCCGGGATATATCCTCCAGGTCAGCGTCGTAAATGCGCCCGGTTTCATGCGCACGGCGGGCCAGCTGGTTCAAGTTGTTGCTGGAATAGCGCATCAGGGACACCAGCTCCTTCAGTTCCGGCAGTTCCAGGCGCACCACATAGCCGTCCAGGGCCATCTTGCGCAGGTAGGCTTCCCGGTTCTTTGTCCCCAGCTGGGCCATCTTCTGCTCGATCAGCGCCAGTTCTTCCGGCGAGACCCGGAAGTTCAGCTGTACTTCCCGCTTGCGCTTGGGGGCGCTCACCGTTCCGGCTCCTTTTTCTTATGGATGTGAGCTTTCTTTTCAGCGGGGCGCGGCTCCTGTTTCAGTTGGCGGCGGACAGAGCGGCGGGGCGGGCGCAGATCCTTGCTGCGGTCCTCGCTGGCCAGGATGGTGATATAGGTGCCGGGCAGGTCCTTCATGCCGGTGATCGCCAGACTGCGGAATGGCAGCAGCGTCATCAGCTGGTCGTGGGCCTGGGAACCTGCGCGGGCCAGAAAGTCCGGCGAAACGCGGGCTATATAGTGGGTGCCGTGGGGGCTGTTGGGCGTATCCGGCGCACGAAGCTCCTGCAAGAGCCGGGCGGCCTCGGCGCGGATTTCCTCCGGCGTCAGCGGCTGGAGCCGCAGATAATCCTGCCGCGCCTGGCTTAAGAACAGATCGACCAGGCCGGAGTGGCTGTCCACTACAAAGTCCAGATTGCGTTCGCCGCCGAAGCCGTCCGGGTTGGATGGGATGTCCACCGTCTTTGCCCACGCCTTGTTGGCCGGGCTGAAACGCTCATCCCAATCTTTCTGCTGTACGGTGTTTGCCAGCACATAGAGGGTGCGGGTGTAGCCGAACTGCTCGATCACCTGGGGCACCGCATCCTTGTCCAGCCGGTTGTCCCGGTAATGTTCCGAAATGGATGCCTCAATGGCCTCCTTGCAGGCGATGTTGGCGCGGCGGGACGCCCGGTACAAATCCAGGTCGCCCTGTTCGCGGGCATAGGTGGCGTCGTGCCGGTAGAGCGGCAGTTCCCGCTGGGCGTCCAGCGCCGCCTCGGCCCGCTGCTCAATGCTGTCCCGCACCACATCCATGTAGGAAGTCTCCCGGTCAGAAAACTCCTTGTAGACATCGGCCAGCGGGGACGGCGACGCCAGCAGCGCGGCGGCCCGGCTTTGTGGCAGGTCCAGCTCCTCCATCGCCATCAAAATATCCTCCCGGACCGTGTACTCATAGGTATGCTTTAGAATTTCCTCCGGGGGCTGGCTTTTCAGCCAGTCCCGGAACTTGTCCTGTTCGGCGGCCATCTTCTCATAGAGGACCGCGTTTTTGTCGGGATTCATGTTATCGCACCTCCTGTTCGTGGTGTTTGGGTTTCTTTTCGGAGCAGCGCGGCGGCACCGGGCGTTTCAGCCCCTCCAGCACCGAGGGGCGGCTGCTCTTGGCAAGCACCGCCTCCGGCGCAGGTCGGCCCCGGCCGTCCATGTTCAGCAGTACGTCCAGTTCGGCCAGCCGGGCAGATTTGTCCCGCAGTTCCTGCTCCTGGGGGAAGGGCTTGCCCACCTCCGCCTTGGCGGCGGCCTGCTGCTGGTAGAGATTGTCCAGCTGGTTCTTCACCGCCTCCAGCCGCTGGTGCATCTGACTGAGCGCATTGTCGATACGGGTGAGGTTGCCACGGGGGTCTGTGCCCAGCGTCGCCCGGTGGGTCATCTGGCCTTTCAGCAGGAGCATATACTCCTGCCGGAAAGCGTCAAACGACACCGACATGGTGAAGCCCCGGTAACTGCCCACCGGCACCGGGTCGGCCCCTTTGACCTCCTTGCAGGCGTCCAGCAGCGCCGCCCCGGCGTTCTCCTTGTCGGTGAGGGTGTCGCCCCGCACTTCCATTCCGGCAAAACCGTCCTCCGGGTGCGGGTGTTCCGCCAGCGTTTTCATATCGGTTTCCAGCCCGGCGATAAAGCCCTTGTTTTTCTCGATCTCCTCCGGGAAGGTTTTGAGCAGCTGGTCCTCCAAGCGGTACTGCTTGCTCTGGTGGTCGGCCTTCATCAGCTTTAACCGCGCCACGTCCACATCCAGGTCCATGCGCTCCTTGATGCGCGGGTCCCCGGCGCACAGTGCCTTGATCTCAGCAAAGGAAAGCGCCGTTTCATCCACATCGTCGCAGCTTCGCACCGGCGATTTGGAGGTCATGATCTGGCTGATGAATTTCTGTTTGTTTTCCACCGTCTGCCAGAGGTAGGCGTCGAAAGTCCCCTCGGTGACATAGCGGTACACATGGACGGTCTCGTTCTGGTTGCCCTGGCGCTCGATGCGCCCCTTTCGCTGGGCCAAATCGCCGGGCCGCCACGGGCAGTCCAGGTCATGCAGCGCCACCAGGCGGTCCTGCACGTTGGTGCCCGCGCCCATTTTGGCCGTGCTGCCCAGCAGGACGCGCACCTGGCCGGTGCGGACCTTGGAGAACAGCTCCTTTTTGCGCACCTCGGTGTTGGCCTCATGGATAAAGGCAATCTGCTCGGCGGGCACACCCTGGGCGATGAGCTTTTGCCGGATGTCCTCGTACACGGTAAAGGCCGGTTCCGGCTCATCCAGCGGCACCGCGTCCTCCAAAGCGTAGAGGGTCGGGTTGTCCAGCGCCTTGGCTACCTTTTTGGCGGGCCGGGCCTGGGGCGTGGAGATGTCGCAGAACACCAGCTGGGTCAGCTTGTCAGCCTCGCCATCCCGCCAGATTTGCATGATATTGTCCACGCACTGATTGACCTTGGTGCCCGGCTCATCCGGCAGCAGCTGGTTGATGATCCGCTGGTCCAGCCCCAGCTTGCGCCCGTCGCTGGTGATCTTGAGCATATTGTCCTGGGACGGGTCCACCGTGCCGCTGTGTACCAGGGAAGCGCGTTCCGAGAGCGCCTTCACCATTTCCTGCTGCTGTTCGGTGGGCTGGGCCACGATGTTGTGGTACTCCACCTGGGGCGTGGGCAGGTGCAGCTGGTCGGCGGTTTTAATGTCCGCGACCTCCTTAAAGAGATTCATCAGCTCTGGCAGGTTGAAAAACTTGCTGAATCTTGTTCTTGCCCGGTAGCCGGTTCCCTCCGGGGCCAGCTCCAGCGCCGTCACGGTTTCGCCGAAGCGGGAGGCCCAGCAGTCAAAATGGGCCATGCCCAGCTCTTGCAGGCGGTCATACTGGAGATACCGCTGCATGGTGTAAAGCTCGGTCATAGAGTTGGAAACCGGCGTGCCGGTGGCAAAGATGACGCCCCGGCTGCCGGTGATCTCGTCCATGTAGCGGCACTTGGCGAACATATCTGAAGATTTCTGCGCATCCGTGGTGGAGAGGCCCGCCACGTTGCGCATTTTTGTGTAGAGAAAGAGGTTCTTGTAATTGTGCGCCTCGTCCACGAACAGCCGGTCTACGCCCAGCTGTTCAAACGTCACCACATCGTCCTTGCGGCCCTCGGCTTGCAGCTTTTCCAGCCGCGCTTCCAGAGACTTTTTCGTGCGTTCCAGCTGCTTGACGGTGAACCGTTCCCCGCCGCTGGCCTCCACCTCGGCGATGCCCTCGGTGATTTCCCAAATCTGCTCATGCAGCAGCCGCTCCTGGCGTTCCTTGCTGATGGGGATCTTCTCGAACTGGGAGTGACCCATGATGATGGCGTCGTAGTCGCCGGTGGCGATGCGGGCGCAGAACTTCTTGCGGTTGTGCTTCTCGAAGTCCTTTTTGGTCGTTACCAGGATGTTCGCGGACGGGTACAGACACAGGAACTCCGAAGCCCACTGTTCGGTCAGGTGATTTGGCACCACAAAGAGGGATTTCTGGCACAGGCCCAGGCGCTTGGCCTCCATCGCGGCCCCCACCATTTCAAAGGTCTTGCCCGCGCCCACCTCATGGGCCAGCAGCGTGTTGCCGCCGTACAGTACATGGGCGATGGCGTTTTTCTGATGTTCCCGCAGGGTGATGGCCGGGTTCATGCCGCCAAAAACAATGTGGCTGCCATCATATTCGCGGGGGCGGGTGGCGTTCATTTCCTCGTTGTACTGGCGCACCAGCGCCTGCCGCCGCTCCGGGTCGCGCCAAATCCAGTCGCGGAAAGCATCCCGGATGGCCTGCTGCTTTTGCGCGGCCAGGGTGGTTTCCTTGGCGTTCAGCACCCGGCGCTCCTTGCCGTCCGCGTCCTCCACGGTGTCGTAGATTCGCACGTCCCGCAGATTGAGGGAATCTTCGAGGATTTTATAGGCATTGGCGCGGCCGGTCCCGTAGGTCGAATAGGCGGCCACGTTGTTTTGCCCCACAACATTTTTGCCGGAGATCTGCCACTCCGCCGTAAAGGGGGTGTAGTGGACTTCAATGCTGCGCTGGAGGTAAAAAGGCGTGTCGAAGGTCTCGTACATGAATTGCTGGATATACTCCTTGTCGATCCACGTTGCGCCCAGCCGCACCTCGATCTCGGAAGCGTCCAGGTCTTTGGGCTGGGCGGCAGTCAGGGCCTCCACGTTGACCGCAAAGGCCGGGTCCTGCTCCGCCGCCCGCTGGGCCTGGCGCAGTTTCCGGCGCACGGTGCCGGACAGGTACTCGTCGGCGGTCACATAATGTGGAGTTCCGTCCGGCTCAGTCTGGCCCGGCACACGGAAGATGACACCGCGCAGCTCGTCAGCCAATTCTTCGCCGGTTTTGCCGGTGAGCTGTTCCATGTAGGCCATATCCACGCAGGCTTTTTCAGAAATGGAGACTGCCAGGGCCTCGGAGGCGGTGTCTACGGTGGTGACAGCCTCATGGGGCTTAATCGTGCGCTTGGTGAACATATCTGCCTTGCGCTCCAACCGGCCATCCTCGTCCAGCACCTCCAGCGCACAGAGCAGGTAATAACTGCTGTCATCGGCAAAAGCCAGCCGGTTCGCCCGGTCATTGATAAGTCCGTACTTGGCGGAAAAATCGTCATAGCGGCGGTTCAACTCGGCCATCTGCGCCCGAATGTCGGCATCCGGCGTGGCGGCGTCCATCTCCAGGTCGATGAGCCGCTGCACACAATCCCGCAGCCCCACCAGCCCTTTGACGCGGGCCTCGGCGGTGGCGTTCAGGTCAGGGCGCACCATGCGGCTGTTTTCCCGGAAGTACACCGCGCCGTCCACCACCGTGTAGGAGTAGTTCTTCACGTTAGGGTCAGCCGGGAGGGATTCGTCGATGTCCTCGCCCTCGCCCAACTCCGGAAGCGCGGCCTCCTGGTAGGTGCCGCGAATGTACTTCACGGCATCGTGCAGCTGATCGGCCAGCTCCAGCCCCTCGATGGGGGCCACGGTGTAATCCTGTTTGCCGTATTGGGTGCTTTCGGCGGTAGGGCGGCCCAGCACCATCTCCGGGTGATCCAGAAAATACTGGTTGACCGTGAAGCCTTCCTCGGTCCGGCCAGTCTGCGTCCAGTCCGGGGCGATGTCCAGCGGACGGTCCCGCTTTTGCAGAAACAGGATGTCGGACACTACATCGGTCCCGGCGTTGGCGCGGAAAGAGTTGTTGGGCAGACGGATCGCCCCCAGCAGCTCGGCCCGCTGGGCCAGATATCGGCGCACGGTAGAATCCTTGCCGTCCATTGTATAGCGGCTGGTGACGAAAGCTACCACGCCGCCCGGCCGCACCTGGTCCAGCGCCTTGGCGAAGAAGTAGTTGTGGATGTTGAAGCCCAGCTTGTTGTAGGCTTTGTCGTTTACCTGATACTGTCCGAAAGGGACGTTGCCGATGGCAAGGTCATAGAAGTCCCGCCGGTCAGTGGTCTCGAAGCCCGCCACGGTGATGTCGGCCTTGGGGTAGAGCTGCTTGGCGATGCGCCCGGAAATGCTGTCCAGCTCCACGCCGTACAGACGGCTCCCGGCCATGCTCTCCGGCAGTAACCCGAAGAAATTGCCCACGCCCATCGACGGCTCCAAAATGTTGCCGGTGCGGAAGCCCATCCGCTCCACGGCTTCATAAACGGCGCGGATGACGGTGGGGCTGGTGTAGTGGGCGTTGAGGGTGGAGGCCCTGGCCGCAGCGTATTCCTCCGGGGTCAGCAGTTCTTTCAGCTCCACATACTCGGCGGCCCACGCGGGTTTGTCCGGGTCAAAGGCATCCGCCACGCCGCCCCAGCCCACATATTGTGAGAGAATATGCTGTTCTTCTGGGGTGGCATAGCGATTTTCCTGCTCGATCTGCTTCAGCGTGGCAATCGCCTTGATGTTGCGCCAAAACTTTTCCTTTGGCCCGCCTTTCCCCAGGTCATCGTCCAGAATGCGGAAATTCTCAGGCGGACGCTGTTCCGGCGGCGTGGGTTCCGGCTCGTCTATGTGTAGCCGTTCCACCACCACATCATAGGGAAGTCCGTTTTTGTCGCCGGGATAGACCGTTACCGGCTCGGAGGTGATTTCCGGCGCAGGGGTTTCTCTGGTGTCCGGCGTGAACAGTCCGGCATTTCGCTCATCCTGGCGCAGCCAGGTTTCAAACTGTTCCCGGCTGATGACATCATAACTCCAGGTGTAAGGCCCGGTATAAATACGGACCGTTGTATCTTCAATGGCATCAATCGTGCCGGCGATGGGGTGGTCGGGCGCAGGGAGCGTTACCTGATCGCCCACCTGGTAAGATGGGATTCCTTCCAGGAAGGGCGTGTTCAACCGGACCGCAAAGGCTTCGGCTTCTTTCCTTGTTTCAAAGGTCTGGTATATATCATCCAGATCATAATAGCGCCCCGTCTGCTGGTCGCGAATAATGAAGGGTTCTTCAAACGCATCCGATGTTTCTTCTACCACATACCGCTTAAAGCCTTCCGGGTCTTGGAAGAAGCCGTCCAGTTCATACACATACAGTCCCCGGAGAAGCGGAGCCAGTTCATCCCAGTGGTATGCCAGGGTCGTAAGTTTTCGTTCCTCATGGTCCAGGATCTCCACCTCAACGCTGGTGGTGAAGGTGCGGTAGTCCGCTATGTCGCCGGTCACAAGGTCCATCGTTTCCACGCGCCCGGAATACAGCTCAGATAACCGCTGGGCAATTTTAGTGTTGCCCTCGCCATCCCGCAGCCAGTGAGAAATATACTCCTTGTCGTGCCGGGTAAACAGGCCGGAAGTCAGCACTTCTCGCAGGTCCTGGTCCGCTTTCTCCGGGTCAACGTAAAGGAACTCGGTAACGGGGCCGTTTCGCAGGTCGTTTTGTAGAAGCTGCTCGAACCGCTCCCGGCTCTCAGCCCGGAAGATGGGATAGCTCATGCCGGTAGGCAGCAGCTGCACCGTATCCTCCCGCAGTTCGGTGATCTGGTATTCCTGATTGTCCAGATAGACCGTATCGCCCACATGGTAAGGGGGTGTTGCGGGGTCGTAGGCGATAGGCTCTTCTGTTTCCGGGATAGTCTGCCGGATAGCCTCATATTCCTCGTCAGAAACGGTGATGTCGATCTCATGGGTAGGTTCACCGCTGCCGATGGTGAGGGTGTCGCCCTCGCGGGTGATGGGCTGGCCGGATAAGTCAGGCACAGGCGGCTTTGCCGCTGCCTCGGCCTGTTCCTCGGCCGCGACGGCCTCCACATCCCGCATGACCTGCTGGATGAACGGATCGTTGTCCAGCTTTTCCGGGTCCACCACCTGGCCGTTCACGATGCCGCGCTCGGCCAGGGCCTCCCGAATGGCGATGGGGTCGATGTTGTCAAATCGGTCCTGCTCCGCTTCGGTATAGAACCGATCTTCCTTGATGAGCTGGGCGATCCGGCGCTGCACCTTGGGCCAGGGCACGTCGCCCACCGCGCCGTCCACCGTCACAGGTAAGGCCGGGAGGTCATCGCCGTACTCCTGCCGCAGCCAGGCGGCGGTATCCTTTTCACGGGCGTGGTCCTTCATGTAGCGGACAACCGCGTTCTTACTTTCAATATTGCCGTTCCATTCCTGGATGGCGGCGTCGATTTCCGCCTGGGTCAGCGCCCGGCGCACAGGTTCCGCCTGCGCAGCGGGTTTTGGCATAGAAAAAGCAGAGGGCGTTTTCACACTCTCTGCTTCGTCTATTCTTTGGATTTGTTCCGCTTCGGAGAGGAACAGGTTTAAGGTCAGCTGTTGATAAGTTCCGCCAGCAGAATCTCCTCCGCCTGGGCCTTGCAGGTGTTCATCAGGCCCACCCAGGCCATCGGGTCGCGAGCTTTCAGCGCCTCCGTCGCGCCCGCCGACTCTGCCAGCCGGGGCATCATCTGCTCCAGACGGCTGTTCGCGGTCTCGTCGATCTCCCGAAGGTGCGGGTACAGCTTCTCGGTCATCAGCAGCTGGTTGTAGAGGATGGGCCGGTGTTCCTTCAGATACGCTTTCCTCATCCTGCCGTACTTGCCCAGGGGCTTCTCCGGCTGTTCGGACAGCTTCAGGTCGGGGATCAGGTAATCGCCGTTCCTCGTGTAAGTCAGGTTGTTCTCCATGTGTGGCACTCCTTTCCGCGCTCTTGGCACGCTCATAGTTCTGGATGGTGACGCCGATCTGCCGCAGCACCTGCTGGTTTATCTGGCTGACCGCCGTGCCCAGCGCCCCCACGGTGGCAGGGGTGTTGAAGTCGAAGATCGCCATGAAATCCTCATGGCCGAAATACTGCTCCGGCTCCAGCCCACAGCGGGACATCAGGGCGTAGGTGATGCTGACCGTGGCGGCGGACTTGAACTGGACTTCGATGTTGTACTCATCGTACTCCTCCAAAAAGGAACCGTCAACGATATAGAGAATGTCCTGCCAGTGATCCGTCCAGTATTCTTCCGCCAGACCGGCGGCCACATCGGCCAGCTGCTGGGGCAGTTCTTCGCCGCCCACACCGTAGCTACTCTCCAGCATCGCCATGACCGGCGCGGCGTGTTCCTCGTTCATCGTCCACAGCCAGGGGGTGCGGGAGTGTTCACGGGTGCCGGTGTCAGAAATATCAAACACATACCGCAGCCGGGGCCGGTCCCCGGAATCGTCCACCAGCGCGATACCCTTGGACCCGCGCCGCACATACCGGCCCATGCGGTTGTTCCACAGGTCGTACTCGGCGCAGGCAGTGGCGTCCGGGCGCTGGGCGTAGATCATCATCTGCTCATGGAACGGATATTTGTAAAGTCGGGCGGCGGTGGTGAGAAAGCCCGCCCACTCCTGCCAGCTGCCGGTGAGCTGCCGCGCCACCTGGTCGGCCATCTGCGCATATTGTTCTGCTTTGGTTGGCATGGGGTTCTATCCTCCCTTCCTTCGGATATGAAAATGGGGCGGCACGGCGGCCGTCCCGGCTGGTTAAAACAGCGGGTTACTCGTCAAAATCCGGGTACAGTTCCAGCTCGTCAAACTCGGCGTCGGTCATGGCACGCAGCTTGGCGAGGGTGCTGTCCGTCAGGGCCAGCAGCTCGGTCTCGTCCGCCTGCAAGTGGCCGCGCATCTCGGTCAGGGCCTCGATGGCCCCCTGGCGGGTGCCGGGGTTGTAGATGCACAGCAGGTTGGTTTCCTCAAAGGTCAAAGCGTTCATATCAGATCTCCCTTTCCGCGCTCTTTTTGGGCGCTGTCTTTTTATGTTCGGGTTTGGGCTGGCTTTTCAGCTGCTCCACAACGGATTTCTTTTTATCCCGGTCCTCCCGGTGGGCGGCGGCAGCCAGGTCCATCAGGGAAATGGGCTGGCCGCTACGGGCCTGCTGTTCCAGCTGGGCCACCGTCTGCTCCTTGGGGCCGTTGTTGATGATACCGTCGATCATGCCGTAGTCATCCTCCACGGCCATCTCCGCATTTTTCAGCGGGTTGTCCGGCAGGAAGCCGGGAACCTCGGCAAAGCCGAAGCTGTCGCAGTAGTGACAGGATACCTTGCCGTCCCTCTTGATGGCAACGATGTCGCTGACGCTCATGGACGGGTGGCGGTAGTCGGCGGGGTGTTCATTGTTGAAGCGGTATTCAAGATTGTCCAGCACGCTGCCTTTCAGGTCGCCGGGGGTCAGCGGCGCGGTGTAGACCAGATCGTAGTTGTCTCGCTGCACCGTCTGCCCGATGGACTTGATCCATTCCAGCCCCTCATAGCGGATGTCCCGCAGCTCATCGGTGTGCTTCACCTGATAAATGGCAAAGCAGTCGCCCTTATGGTCGAGGAACGCCTGCTCCCGTTCCTGCTGGTGGTCCATACGCTCTTTGACCTGGGCATCGAAAGCCGTGCTTTCCTCCCATTCCTCGCGAGTAACGGCAAAGATACCGTCATGGGCATCCAGGTCAGTGGTATCAAAAGCCATCGCCGGATTCTCACCCTGCTGGATGATGTAAACGGTCAGGTCGCGCTCCATCAGCTCATAGGCGCGTTCTTTGGAAAGGGGCAGAAGGTCCCCGTCCAGATAGCCGCACTTTTCCAAATCGTCCTGGGTCAGCGTCGGGTCCGGCATGGGGTATTCGTCCAGATGCTGCTCCGGGGCGTCCGGCAGCTGGGTGGTTTCCGGGGCGGCGGCCTTGGCCGCTGCCTGCATCTGCTGGACAGCCGCCTCCTGCAAGGTCTCAATCATGGACAGCGGCGCATACTGGATGGATTGGCCGCCCATGTCGTGCATCTCGCAGATTTTCAGCGCGGCGGTGGACAGGGGCAGCTCCGGCGCGTCCAGCTGGCCGCCGTCCAGTTGCTTCATGGTCGCAACATCGTAGAGCGTGTAGTCCCAGCCGGTGTCGCAGAGCTGAACATGAAGATAGGTGGTATCGTCCAGCACCAGAAGGGCCTCGCGGTACTCGGTGCTGGGTTCAGGCGTGGTGGGTGTTTCCTCTGCGGCCGACTGAGGCACCGCCTGTTCCGGCTGGGCAGTCAGGTCAATGCCGCGCTCCTTGCAGATAACCTTATAATGCCGGTCAATGTCCGCGATCAGTTCCCCGGCCGCCTTGTTGATGGTCTCCAAACTGGCACGCAACTCCGGCAGCTCCTTACCCTGGCTCCAGTTGGCGATGTAGCCGAAGCTGTTCTCGCCGGTCTGGATACCGTAATACTGGCAAACCGCGTAGGAAATGCTCTCGGCCTCCACCTCCTCGGTGTTGCGGTCTTTCTTCTTGGGCGGCTCCTTGTCACCGGCCCTGGCCGCTTCCTCCTGGACCTGGGCGTAGTTATGCAGCTTGCTGTGGGCGATCTCATGGACGGCGGCGGAAACGGTCTGCACCTCGCTCATGCCTGCCCGGATGGCGATGCGCTGCTGGTCCGGCGAGAAATACCCGTCCATGTTGGCGGCCATCGGCTCCACGGAGAGCGGCACCGGCGCGGACCGGCGCAGGGCCTCCATGAAAGCCTCGTAGTTCTGGACACTCCCGGAAAGGGTGGACGCCAGCTCCGGCAGCGGTTTCCCGTCCGTCTGGCTCACATCGAACACCTTCACCGGGCGGAACATGGGAATTTCAACCTCCCGTTCCTCCATGACCGCCTTGCCCTCCGCGTCCAGGATGGGGGCCTTGGTGTCCGGGTCCAGCTTCTGTTCATCGATCTTTTTCTTGACCGGCGTGGGTGCGATGATGGTGATGCCATGCTCACCGCGCTTCACATGGCGCTCAAACTGATTTTTCCACTTGTTGTATCCGGCCACCAGCGTGGCGTCCGGCTTCTGCATATAGATGAGCATGGTGTTGTTGACGGAGTAGCGGTGGAACCGGGACATTACGGACAGGTAGCGCATATACTTTTCGCTCTCGAACAGTTCCTTGATACCCTGTTCAATGCCCGCCGTGATTTGCTGCAACCGTTCTCGGTTGGTGGGTTTGTCAGCCATAATGTTCACTCTCCCTTCTATGGCCGAAATTTCAGCGGTGTGTTCTGCGATCCACTGGTCCTGTTCCTCGGTGCTGCTGTCGAGAAAGGCGTCCAGCAGATAGCCCATGTAGTCTTTTTTCTGGATGGCCTCCAAAAAGCGCGGGTGCGGGTCCTCGTCCGGCGTCTTGGGGAAATAGTCGGCCTCCCATTTTCGGAGCAAGTGATAGTAGTCCGTCAGGACACGCCAGCCGTGTTCTCGTTTTTCTTTCCGCACCTGCGCCTCGGTTTTCTGCCGGACATAACTTCGCCGGATCGGGGCCTTGCTGTCATAGGAAAGGCCAAAATCCTGGGCCAGCTTTTCGGCGGCCTCCTTGGGGGACAGGTCGTAGAGCCTGGCGGTGAAGTCGATCACGTCGCCGTCTGCGCCGCAGCCAAAACAGTGGAAACGGGTGTCCACCTTCATGCTGGGGTGGCGGTCATCGTGGAAGGGGCAGCAGGCCATGCCGCCGCGCCCCACCGCGATGCCGTAAAGCTCCGCCGCCTCTCTGGCGGTGACGGACTGTTTTACGACTTCAAATACGCTCTCGCCCATGCTTACTTGCCGCCCGCTTTCGGGACGGGCGGTTTATACCCGGCGGCCTTGGCCCGTTCGCTGGCGGCCTTGCGGCGCTCGGCGCTGTACGGCTCCCGCACCGACACGCAGCGTTTGGGCACCGTAAAGGTCTGACGGTCCTTTTTCACGATCTGGTCCGGGTATTTTTCCGCCAGCCGCCGCAGCTTTTCCAGCAGGCGCGGGTCGTGGGAATAGACCTCGGCGGTGGCCTCGGCCTGGTTGTAGAGGATAATCGTTTCCTGTTCATACAAACTCAATTTCATTTGCCGCCGCCTTTCTGCCGGTCAAATTCCAGCTTGAAGTTGACGTACTGGCCGGTATCTTCCAGCACCACGGTGGCGTCGTAGGTCTTGCCGCTTTTCTCGGAGTACAGCCCCATCACATGGGCGCGGCCATCTTTGAGCAGCGCCGCCACAATGGCCTTGGTGGGCTGTTTGCGCTTCGCTGCCCACCAGTTGTTGTTCTTCCAGATCGCAAATTTGCAAGATTGGTCCTGACAGAAGAAGCCTTTTTGCATTTCTGCAATTTCACCGCCGCAGCGGGGGCATCTGCCCACCACCTCGTGGGGCGGGGCAAACAGGTACTCGCTGCCCTTGATGACCTGATAAGTCCCCACCAGCTCCTTCAGCATGGCGGTGATCTCGGCCATGAAGTCCTCCGGGGCCAGCTCGCCGCGCTCGATCTCGCCCAGCCGGTACTCCCATTCAGCAGTCAGCAGCGGGGATTGCAGCTGCTCCGGCAGGACGGTAATCAGGGAAATGGCGTCGTGGGACGGCAAAAGCTGCACGGTTTTCTTGCTCTTTTTGCGTTCCAGAAAGCCGGTGGACACCAATTTCTCTAAAATCCCGGCGCGGGTAGCGGGGGTGCCCAGCCCCTTGCGCTCGGCGTCCTCCGGCATATCGTCCTTTCCGGCAGTTTCCATCGCAGAAAGCAGCGTGTCCTCGGTGAAGTGTTTGGGCGGGGTGGTCTTACCCTCCTTGACGGCGGCACCGGCGACTGGCAGCGCCTGGCCCTCGGCCAGTTCCGGCAGGGCTTTGTCCTCGGTCTCTTTGTCCGGCTCCGCATTTTTCATGCTGGCCCGGTAGGCGGCGTCCAGCGCCCGCCAGCCGGATTGCTTCACCGTGTGGCCCTTGGCGGTAAACTCCGCACCGGCGCAGTCCACCGTGACAGAAGTTTCATCGTAGATATAGGGCAGGGCCACCGCACACAGCAGCCGCAGAGCCACCAGTTCCAGAATGGCCCGTTCGCCCACCGGCAAAGCGGACAGGTCCGCCTCCCGGATGTTCCGGGTAGGGATCACCGCATGGTGGTCGGTCACTTTCTTGTCGTTGATGACCGCCGCCGCATCGCAGGAAATGGCGATGCCTTTGCGGAACGGCATGGCGTTGGCGACCAGATTCACCAGCACCGGCAGACCCTCGGCCATATCGGAGGTCAGGTAGCGGCTGTCCGTCCGGGGATAGGTGCAGAGCTTCTTTTCATAGAGGTTTTGCAGATAGTCCAGCGTCTGCTGCGCCGTGAAGCCTAACAGGCGGTTGGCGTCTCGTTGGAGGGTGGTGAGGTCATAGAGGGCGGGCGGCTTCTCGGATTTGTCCTTGCGTTCCACCTTTTTCACCGTGGCAGCCGCACCCTGACAGGCAGTTTTCAGCTGTTCGGCATCGGCTTTCTTGTCCATGCGGGCGCTGGCAGCGGTAAAACCGGGCAGGTCCAGCGCCACAGTATAGAACGGCACCGGCTTGAAGGCGTCGATCTCGGCCTCCCGCTGGACGATGAGAGCCAGTGTCGGGGACATGACGCGGCCAATGTTGAGGGTGCGGTGGTACAGCACCGAAAACAGCCGGGTGGCGTTGATACCCACCAGCCAGTCCGCCTTGGCCCGGCAGAGGGCCGCCTGGTGCAGCCCGTCATAGTCCGCGCCGGGGCGCAGGTTGGCAAAGCCATCCCGGATGGCGGAATCCTCCATGCTGGAAATCCACAGCCGTTTCATGGGCTTCTGGCAGCCCGCCAGGCAGTAGACCGTGCGGAAGATCAGCTCGCCCTCGCGCCCGGCGTCGCAGGCGTTGACTACCTCGGTCACGTCCTCCCGCCACAGCAGGGTGCGCAGCACGTCAAACTGGTTCCGCTTATCCTTGGCGATGGTAAAACGCCAGGTTTCCGGCAAAATGGGCAGGTCATCATAGCGCCACTTGGCATAGTCGGGGTTGTAGGCGGCGGCATCCGCCAGCCCGGCCAGATGCCCCAGGCACCAGCTCACCAGCCAGCCGCCGCCCTCCAGGTAGCCGTCTTTGCGGGAAGTGGCCCCCAGCACGGCGGCCAGGGATTTTGCCACCGAGGGCTTTTCAGCGATCACAAGGCGCATCTTCCTCAACCTCCATTTCTGCATTAGATTTTTTCAGTTTTCTGGAAACACTGTTTCCATCGTCCAGAAGGCAGTCATAGCCGACGTTGTAATCATAGCGGTACAGCTTTCCCAGCAGGTCGTTGATGATGACCCGGCAGGCCAGCAGCACCCGCGCCTTATCCACCTGCATGAGCTGGTAACGGCGGTAATCGCTGAAATATTCCTCGCGCTGGCGGGTCCTGGCGGCGGTTTCCTCCATCAGAATGTCGATCACGTCCTTGTCGCCGTCCTCTTTCGCGCCCTCAGCGTAGTTCAGCATCTCCATCACCATCGGGAAGCTCTGCTCATCCATCGGGGCTTCCTCTTTGAGATAGCCGATCAAGGCGCAGAACAGGAACCTGGCCGCTGTCTGCTCCGGCTCGGTCAGGGCGGAAAGCGTCTCCTGCCCACTGGGCAGAAGTTTGTTGCAGACAAAATCGCGGACCTCGCCGCGGAACAAGTGGCGGATGGCGTCGATAGACAGCGGCGGTTCAGCGGGTTCGTCCTCCACCTCAAATTCATAGGGGTCTTTCTGGCCCGGCTTTTTGCGCACCTTGGCAAGCGCCGTGCAAATGATGTCGCCGCCAAAGTAGACGCCGAAGCAGATCAGGTCGAACACAATGAGAAATTGGATAAAATAATTCATTTTGCTTTTCTCCTTTCACGCAGCCACGCGGTCAGCTCTTTGTGGCAGAAACCCACGCAGGGCTGGCCGGGGCGGTAGTTTCCGCAGCCATAACAGGGGTGGCCGGGAGATAAAGAGGGAGGACGGGAAGCCGCCTTCCCGCCCTCCGGCCTGCGCGTCATCATGGGTTCATAGGGGCTGTCGGTGAACCGGGTCATTTGGCCGAGTTCTCGCTTTCCTCATCGCCGCCCCCGCCGGCGTCCTCCGGCTCGTCAGATTCCTCGGTCTCCCAGGGGTCCGCATCCTCCTGTTCGGTATCGTCCTCGCCGTAGTCGTAATCATCCAGGTTGTCGCTGCCCTTGGTCTTGGGCTTCTGCTTGATGAATTTGAAGTAGACCAGCGCACCGATGCCGCCCAGCACAGCCAGCACCACCAGCAGCATCGCCGGGTTCAGCCCCGCCGGTTCCTGTTCCGGCTCCGGCTCTGTTTCCGGGGCGGGCGTAGGTTCCGGCTCCTGGCCCGTACACTCCGCCATGTTCACGGCGCACACCGGGCAGGCCGTATTCACCGCACCGGCGGCGCATTTTTCCGTGCAGTTGCAGACAGCGGGCGTTTCCTCCGCCGTCTCGCCGTCCTCCATCAGGGCCTCCAGGTCAGCCTCGTCCACCTGGTTCAAGAAGTGAACGGCGGTCTCCTTGTCCTCGTTGGCGCGGTCAATGAGGATATAGAAGTAGTTGCCTGCCTTGGTGGTGACGGTGATGAGCTGCTTGTTGCCGCCAAAGTCATCCACCAGGGCCGCGTTGCCCTCCGGGGTCAGGGCAGGGCTGTCCTCAGTTTCCTCCACCACCACGTTGCTGTCATTGGTGGCGTCCGCAGCCGGTGTGGCCGTGGGCGCAGGGTCAGCGCCCTGGGCAAAGGCGGTCACAGAAAAGCCGCCCATCAGCATCAGGCAGGTGCAAAGGGCGGCAAGGGTTCTGAAAATCTTCTTATTCTTCATGGGTCATTTCCTCCTGTTCGGGATTGGCGGGAGCCGCCGCCCGGCCGGGCACCATGCCGCCGGACAACATGGCGGACAGCTGGGCCGGGGTCATGTGCAGGGCGCGCACCATCTGGACGATCTCCAGGTTCTCCGCCTCGGTTTTCTGCGCTTCCAGGTCTTTCAGCTTTTCCTGCTGTTCCGCGATCTTCTCGCGGGTTTTGGCGATCTCCTGGTCGATGCGCTCGATTTTGTTCTTTGCCATAGTCAAATCACTCCTATTCTTCATAAAAATTTGTCACCAGTTCATCAAGCCGTAGCCCTTGATGCACTCGTAGGTCAAGGAATAACTCTTGATTTTGCAGGCGTCGCCGGAATTACCCTCCACAGTGTAGACCCGGCTGCCATCGGTGCCGACAACAATGCCCACATGGTCGGCGCTGCCGTCCAGGTCCCAATCGAAGAAGATGGCGTCGCCGGGGGCGATGTTGGCGTAATCCCGCCCGCCCCATTGTCCGTGCGACTGGAACCAGGGGATGCCCTGGGACTGGCAACCCGAAAAGCGCGGCTCCGTCAGCCCCATCTGGCCGTAGCACCAGGACACGAAGCAGGCGCACCACTCCACGCGGGAGGTAAAGCCGTACCAGCTCCAATAGGGCTGGCCGCCCACGTTGCCCACCTGGCTTTTGGCGATGTCCACCACCGCCTGATTGCCAGGCCGGGTGCCGTTGACAAACTCCACACCGGCCAAACTCTCGGAATCGCTGGTGTCGGCGGACCCGCCGCCGAAGATCAGGGGCTTGTTGCCCAGCGTCTGCCGGTACACCTGGTACATTTCCAGCTGGTCCGGCGTCAGCAGCTCCGAAGCCACGGAGGAGATGGGCTTGCTGGTGAGGGTCACATTTAAGATGTAATAGTTATAGGGCACTTCCACATCATACTCGTTGCCCTCGCTGTCCGTCCGGGTCTCGGTGCGGTAGCGCACCTCCACTTCCTCGGTCAGCGTCAGCTGGTATTGGGCTGCGAAGATGCGTTCCAACTCCGCCTGGGCGCTTGCCCGCGTGTAGCCCTGCAAGACGGCGGACAGATAGGCCGCCAGCTCATGCGGGTCGTGGCCGATCATGTCCAGGTCATAGCGGTACTCGTCGTAGCCGGGGTGGCTGCTCTCGATGTTGTCGATCTCGGCTTGCAGCGCGGCCTCCTTGGCGGCGTAGTCGGCCTCCACCGCCACCAGCTCCTGGTCATCGGAGGGGTAGGTGGTGCCGGAGATCATCGAACCGATGCTCTGCGCCATCATGGAACAGGAGGACATGGTGTTGAGCAGCAAACAGACGATTAAAAATAGGCCCAGGGCGATGCCAAAGCCCTTTTTGTGGCGCATCACATAGGCCCCGGCCTGCTGGGCTTTCTCCTTGACCGTCTTGGCCGCCTTGCCGGTCTTTTGGGCGGCACCGGCGGCGGTCCCGCCAGACTGTGCGGCCCGTTTGGCGGCGGCGTACTGCTTCTTGATCTGCTGTTTCTGCTGCCAGCGGGACAGCGGGTTGCTGGCCGCCGCAGGGTTTTCATAGACGGATTTCTGGAACAGCGCCTCGATGTTGGTCTTTTCCAACTTCCGCTCGGCCTGGGCGGCCTTGCGGTAGGGTTTCAGCTTGTGGCTGCGGTAGCCCTCCCGGACCAGATGCACGCCGGTCTCCACGGCTTCCTCGGACTTGTGGGCGCTCTCCACACCCACGTTGTCATCCTCAGTTTCCCGTATCTCCTGATGGAGCTTACCCGCCACCGCGTTGCCCGGCGCGTCCCGCACCGTATGGGACAGTTTGGAGGGCGGCCGGGGCTTATCCTCCAGCACCAGCTTGGTCGTGACCTTGCCGGTCTTTGGGTCCACCTCGGCCCGCTTGACCTGCTTTTTCGGGATTTTTGCCTGCGCCTTGTCCGCTTTGGCGGCGGCCTTTTCCGCCTTGCGGATGGGCTTTTCCAGCGCCGGGTCTGCCCGTTCTTCCTCCGTGAAGCGCAGGCGCGGTTCCTTAATCAAACCATTCCCCCAGCATGAGGGAGGCCGCCATGCTGGAAAGCTCCGCATAGGCCGCCAGCCCCAGCGGACCCGCAAAGCGGCACTCGGTCAGGCAGGCGTAGAGCTGGGCCACCACGTCGGCCAAAATCTGGACCTCGGTGCCCTCCAGCACAGTCTCACCGGCCTGCCCGCGCTGGACCTTGGCGGCGCACAGAATCTCCACCAGCCGCAGCAGGCCGGTCTCGCCGGTCTCGGTCAGTTCAGCGGCCTGGTCCGCCGCCGTGCGGCACTCGGAAACGGCATCCGCCATCGCCGTCAGGAGCGCGGTGCGCTGGGTTTCCAGCGCCCGGTCCAGAAACATCATGTGGTCGTTATGCAGAATTTCGGGTTTCATCGTCCATCAGCCTCCTTCATTTCCTGGGGTTTGGTGGTCATAATGCGATACAGTTCGGTATTCTTGGGGAAGTGGTCCACAAAGGGCAGGATGGTGGAGCCGTAGAACAGCAGGCCCTCGCCCTCGCCGGAGTGGGTCACATAGCTGAGTTGGTGCGGGGAAATGCCTAGCTGCCGGGCCAAAATCTGCCGGTCACCGCCCGCCTGGTTGAGCATATACACGAAGTCGGAGTTTTCAAAGATGTTTTCCACCTCGCGGCTGCTCAAAAGGTCTTTGACATTCTGCGTGATGCCCGTGGGAATGCCGCCCCACTTACGGAACCGCTTCCAAATCTCCACCGTATAGGCGGCGGTCTGTTCCTCTTTCAAGAGCAGGTGCATCTCGTCGATGTAGTAGCGGGTGGACTTGCGGGCCGCCCGGTTGATGGTGACGCGGTTCCACACCTGGTCCTGCACCACCAGCATACCGATCTTTTTCAGCTGCTTGCCCAGCTCCTTGATGTCGTAGCAGACAATGCGGTTGTTGATGTCCACGTTGCTGCGGTGGTTGAACACGTTGAGGGAGCCGGTGACGTAGATTTCCAGCGCCGTGGCGATGTACTGCGCCTCTTTCTCGTCCTGCGCCCGCAGCAGGTCGTACAGATCCTCCAGAATGGGCATATTCTCCGGGCGCGGATCGTTGAGGTAGTCCTGATACACCAGCCGCACACAGCGGTCAATAATGGTTTTCTGTACCGGCTGCAATCCGTCCTTGCCGCCCACGATCAGCTCGCACAGCGACAAGATGAAGTCGGATTTCAGCGACAGCGGGCTTTCATCGTCCGAATAGTCCAGGTTCAGGTCCATCGGGTTGATATAGTTGGTGGAGGTGGGCGAGATTTTGATGACCTGCCCGTGCAGGCGCTCCACCAGCGGCGCGTACTCGGCCTCCGGGTCACAGATGATGACATCATCGCTGGTGAGCAGGAAGCAGTTAGCGATCTCACGCTTGGCGCTGAACGATTTGCCGCTGCCCGGCGTGCCCAAAATCAGGCCGTTGGGGTTTTTCAGCAGCTTGCGGTCCACCATGATGAGGTTATTGGACAGGGCGTTGATGCCGTAGTACAGCGCCTCCTTGCCGTTCTGAAAAAGCTCCTGGGTGGTGAACGGCACGAAGATGGCGGTGGAGCTGGTAGTCAGCCCCCGCTGAATTTCCACCTGGTTCAGCCCCAGCGGCAGAGAGGACATCAAGCCTTCCTCCTGCTGGAAGTCCAGCCGGGTCAGCTGGCAGTTATACTTCTGCGCGATGGAGCTCGCCTGGAAGATGTTGTTGCCCAGCTGGCGGGGATTGTCGGCGGTGTTCAGCACCAGGAACGTCACCAGGAACATCCGCTCGTTGCGGCTTTGCAGGTCCTGCAACAGCTTCTTGGCCTCGGCCCCGTAGGTGGCAAGGTCGGAGGGGATGATGTCCATGTCATACCCGGCGCGGACGGCCTTCTTCTGTTCCTCGATTTTGGAACGGTCCAGGTCGGTGATCTTCCGTTTCACTGTCTTGATGGCTTTCACCTGGTCCACCGACTGGATGTGCAGGTTGACGATGAGGGAACTTTCCATATCGAGAAAATCCGCCAGCATACGGTCATTCAGCTCCGGGGCCAGAATCTGCACGAAGCTGACGGCCCCGTACTTCTTTCCCATGCGGAACTGCTTGCCGGTGCGGAACTCGAAGCCGGACGGAGCGATAAAGTCTTTGGTGGAAAGGCCGCTGGGAGCCAGCCAGTCCCACTCGAACTGGAACGGTGCCTGCTCGTCCATGTGGAAGATGGCGTGAAGCTGGGCCAGCCGGGCTTTGCCGTCCAGGACCTCGGCGGCCACGCCCAGCCGCTTAAAGTTGTTCAGCAGATCGGTCTCGATGCGCTCCAGCCGGGGCTTGGCGGAGCGGATGCTGTCGGCCTCGATGGAAAAGGTCAGGTACTTGGTCTTGATGAGGCCGTTGTTGCCCCGCGCCAGCTGGTTTTGCAGCATCTGCGTGTACTCCACCCGGATGGGGTCAAAGTCATCCCCCTGGGCCGGGATGGTGATGCTGTTGGCGAAGGTCTCCTGGGACGCCGCCAGGTTCAAAAAGGACAGCTGGAAACAGATGGAGCTGTCGAAGTAGTTGAGGAAATCGCACCAGCCTTCAAAGATGGCGGTCTTGTCCTCGTTCTGACTCAGCTGGTAGTTGATGTCCTGGAACTGGATGGTCTTGGTGTAGCGGCCATCCGCCACCTTGCAGATGCCGTCCGGCCACATCCGCTCATAGGGGATGCTGTCCTGGGCGGACTGTTCCTTTTTGCCTGTGCGGTTGGCGCGGGCAATCGCTGCCTCGATCTGTTTGCGTTCGGCGCGGGTCAGCTTACGCCGGGGTTTGGTCTGCGGCTCTGCCGGTTCGGCCTGCCGCTTTGTCTTTGCCGCGAACAATGTCATACACCTCCTTGTCGAGATTTGCCTGCCGTTCCAACACGGCATAGAAGTTGTTGGTGCGGTAGGGGCGCTGCTTGGGCCGGATGACGGCCACCTTGAGGATGTTGCCGATGATCTTTTCCAGGGGCTGGCCGTGTTTTTCATACATCGCCAGCATGAAGAAAGGCAGCATGACGAGCATCATGCACATGGCCGCTACGCTGTTGCCAGCAGGCCCCCGGAGCAAAAAGAAAAGCGGCACGCCGATGAGCGCCCCGCAGCCGAAGCAGACAAGCTGCCTCTTGGTTAAATTGAACGCGACCTTGGTTTTGACTTTCGTCAAGTCTTTGGGTACGGGTACATAAGCCATTTTGCGTTTCCTCCTTCCTGGCTCAGTGCGCCTGAAAAACTGCTTTCGCGAGGCTGCCGGTTTTGAACAGTGTGAAGCACAGCAGCACGGTATAGCCCACGCAGCTCCAGATCGCCATGATGATGTCCTCCTCGGTGGCGATGTTCTGCACCAGTACGGCGTAGATCGCCACGCAGACGATAATCAAAAACGCCTGGAAGCCCAGCGCCAGCAGGCTGCGCAGGTAGTTCTGGCCCATGCCGCCCCATTCCTTGCCCATCATGGTCGCCATCGGGATGGGGGCCACCGACGTGACAAGGTAAATTTCGATCATACGGCCATAAATGACGATGAAAATGCAGATATACAGCGCCCACATGGTAATGCCGATAAAGAGCGACTGGAACCACAGGCCGAACAACGGCCCCAGGTCCATATCCATCAGCCGGGACTCCATATCGGTCATAACAGCAGAGATGTCGATGGAAGCGTCCGAACCGATGATGCCGGACGCCTGGGCCACCACGCTTTGGGCCATGTCGAACACGCCCATGACGAGGTTCCAGGTGTTGGTGACGAGCAAAATCGCGGCGGCTGATTTGAACACCCACTTGAAGATCATCCAGGTGTCCACGTCATGCAGGTTGTTGCGGTCGGTAATCATCTGGATCAGCTCCAGCGTCATCACGATGGCCAGGATCACGCCAGCAATCGGCACCATGATGGAGTTGGAGAGGTTCTGGATCATGTTGAAAATGTCGCCGTTCCAGCCCTGCGGGGTCTGGCCCACCTGTACGGATATATCCGCGACCTGCTGGTTCACGCTGTCGAACATCCCCGTTAAGTTTTCCATGATGCCGCCCACCAGCATTTCTTTCAGCCAGTTGGTCAGGGCATCCAATAAGAAATCCATACGGTGTCAGCCTCCTTTCTGCCCCTCCCGCTGTGCGCGGGAGGGGGCGAGGATTTCAACGGGGAACGATCAGACGGTGAACAGGCCGGACAGCAGGGGCACCAGCACCATGCCCACGATAGCAACGCCCGCGCCGGCCATCAGCTGTTTCATGCCCTGGCTTTTTATTGATGTGTGATAAAGAAGCAATAGAAGTGTAAAAAATTTTGCCGTTCCTATCCGGCACTTGCGCATTGTGTCGGATAGGTCGGGCGGTTATTCGGGCAAGTCCACCTTGCCAACAAAAGAATAATAAATCTCAATGTCCTGTCTGCGGGTCTTGTTCT